>JAWKPF010000005.1 GCA_041390825.1 Thermomicrobiales bacterium | reverse complement strand
ACCTGGTCGAGTTCCTCGCCGTGGCCGCAATCGTCCTCGCCGTCCTGATCGTCACCATGTAGCTCACTGCGAGAACTTGCCGTGGCCAATCCAAAAAACGCGAAGTCCACTGAGCTCTACGAGCACTACGAGGAACTCGATCGTCTCGAGGAGTTGCTCGAGGATATGAACGAGCTGGGGGTTTCCTCGATCGAGGAAATCGAAGCGCGCATGCTGCTGCTCAATCAGCAGATCGACGAGCTCGAAGCCGACGTCGAAGCACCCTGAGCGACCCGTTGCCTTCGTCGTCCAGCTCCTATTCCGGCGATCTCTTCAGCGCGAACAAGGAGGATCAGCTCGCCCGCAAGGCGCCGCTCTCCGCGCGCATGCGTCCGCGCTCGCTGGACGAGCTCGTCGGTCACGAGAAGCTGCTCGGACCAGGCGCCCTGCTCCGCCGCGCGATCGAGGCCGATCAACTCTCCTCCATTGTTCTTTGGGGTCCACCGGGCACCGGGAAAACCACCATCGCCCGTATCATCGCCAATGCCACACGCGCGCATTTCGTTTCGGTCAGCGCGGTCTCCTCGGGTGTTGCCGATTTGCGTGCCGCCATCAAGGACGCCAGCGACCGGCTCGGCATGCATGGCCAGCGAACTGTCCTGTTCATCGACGAGATCCACCGCTTCAACAAGGCGCAGCAAGACGCGATCCTGCCATATGTCGAGGACGGTACGGTCATTCTCATTGGCGCGACGACGGAGAACCCATCGTTCGAGGTCAATTCGCCCTTGCTTTCCCGCTCGCGGGTTGTTGTGCTCCAGCCGCTCACCGATGCCGATATCGAGCGGATCATCCGGCTTGCATTGGCAGACACCGAGCGGGGTTTGGGACGAAGAGACATTCGGATCGACGACGAAGCCATCGACCTGCTGGTCAACCTGGCGAACGGTGACGCGCGTTTCGCGCTGAACACGCTCGAGTTCGCTGCCGCCGGACTGGACGACAAGCGGATCGATGTTGCACTCGTCCAGGAAGCCGCCCAGCGCCGCGCCGCCACCTATGACAAGTCTGGTGAAGATCACTACGACACGATCTCGGCACTGCACAAGACTTTGCGCGGTTCGGATCCTGACGCGTCGCTCTATTGGCTTGCTCGCATGCTCGAACGGGGAGACGATCCGCTCTACGTCGCGCGCCGGCTCGTGCGTTTCGCCAGCGAGGACGTCGGACTGGCCGACCCGCAGGCGTTGCAACTGGCAATGGCAGCGCAACAGGCCATCCACTTCCTGGGAATGCCCGAAGGAGCGTTGGCGCTGGCCGAACTCGTGGTCTATCTTGCGCTGGCGCCCAAAAGTAACGCCGTCTATCGGGCGTACGGCGCGGTGCGCGAGGATGTCGAGTCGACGCGCAATGACCCCGTCCCGATCCATTTGCGCAACGCCCCCACTGGGCTCATGAAGGATCTTGGGTACGGCAAGGGGTATCGCTACGCGCACGACTTTGATGAGGGGATCGTGGCACAACAGAATTTGCCCGAGAATCTCGCCGGGCGGCGATATTACCGGCCAACCGATCGCGGGTTCGAGCGTGATCTGACGAACAGGCTGCGGCGCGTGCGTGAAATCTACGAAACAGCGAATGAAACACCAGAGGAGCAAGAATGAGCGCGGGACGAATCGGTGGGCGAAGCCCGGAGGAGCTTCGCAGCGTCGACATCATTGCCGGAGTCGCCCCGAATGCCGAGGGTTCGGCGCTAATCAAGATGGGCAATACGCATGTGCTCTGCACGGCGACCGTCGAAGAAAAGGTTCCCGGCTGGATGAAGGGTCGGGGCAGCGGCTGGGTCACTGCCGAATACGCGATGCTGCCGCGCGCCACCAGGTTACGGACCCAGCGAGAAGCCGTTCAGGGTAAACAGGGTGGCCGCACCGTCGAGATTCAGCGACTCATTGGCCGTTCGCTCCGATCGGTGGTCAATCTGAAGGCGCTGGGCGAACGGCAGATCATCATCGACTGCGATGTCATTCAGGCGGATGGCGGTACGCGCTGCGCCTCGATCACCGGTGGATATGTGGCGCTCGCGCAGTCGCTGAAGAAACTGCGCGATGACGGGCGCATGTCGCGCGATCCCCTCGAGGCGGCCGTTGCCGCAGTGAGCGTCGGAGTCGTTCGCGGGACGCCGCTCCTCGATATCGACTATGCGGAGGACTCAGCCGCCGATGTCGATTTCAATGTGGTGATGACCGATCAACAGGCGTTCGTCGAGATTCAGGGCACCGCTGAAAAGTCGCCGTTCTCGCATGGAACACTCACCGAGCTGCTCGTCCTCGCCAGCACTGGCCTCGATCAACTCTTCGAATGTCAGAAAAGAGCGATTGCCAGATTCTGATCAGTCGATCGCGGTTCGGCTGATTTCCACCAGGGCGTCTTGCAGCGCTCTGGTTGCTACCGGCGAGATCGCGGAAAAACGCAGGGTTTCGCGCAGCCGATCGTCGGCGGGTGCGAACACCGCGATCTCACGTTCCTGCAAGGCAGCAGCGATCGTGTCCCGATCGCCTCGTGTGACCTGCGCCAGCACGTATCCGGAGTCGCTGGGAAACGGCGCGAGGAAATTGAGCTTGCGCAGCATCCGGTAGAGCCGCATTCGTTCGAGTCGCACCCGATGCGCGATCGCGTCGAGCTGAGCCGCATTGCTTACCGCCGCGAGCGCCGCGTGCACGCCGGCAGTCGCGAGGTCGCCAGATCGATCGAGTGTCTTCGCAATCCGCTTGGTGGTAATCGCATACCCCGGGGCATCTGTTCCCAAACCTGCCCAATCGGCAAACGACCGCGCCAGCACGATCGAATCGAACTCCTCCACCAGCGGGATCATCGATCTGCGTTGCATCTCGGCCGACCGTTCATCCAGGATCAAGAGACTGCACCGTCGTCCGAGCTGAGCGGCCGTTGTGACCCCAATCGCGTTTCCGGTCGGATCGTTCGGTGTCATCACCAATGCGACCGATCCACGCGGCGTGGCTTCGATCTGGGCTGTGTCGATGCGGAAACGACGATCGCGTTCGATCGAGAGTGAGGCTGGGCTGCCAAGCGAATGACCACCCGGCGAGTAGGTCACCCAGGGCACGTCACGCTGGCGCTCCAGCAGCGGTTCGAATCGGTGCTCGTCGTGCGGAAAGAGCGCGATCCGCTCCGACGAGACGTCATGGAGCATGGCGAGCCGCTCGCGCAGCATGGAGATGAGGCGGTCGGCCGGAAGATCACGCTCCGGGCAGCCGCACATGGCAGCCAGGATTTCCTTCGTGGGGAGATACGGCGATACCGAGCCGTCCAGCACCAGCATGATCGTCTCAGACCCGCGCCAACATCAGTGGCGACGTGGAGATCGGCAGTTCGGGATCGAGCGGCACTTCATGAATGGATACGCCGCCGGTGACACCGGCGGCGACATTAAAGACCGGAACTCCTCCCGGAGTCTGGCCATAGGGCGAGCCGATATGTGCATGCCCATGGAGCACCAGATCGACGCGGTGCTTCTCGACCACATTGCCAAGCGCCGAATTGCCAAGCAGCCAGTACTTGAGCGGTGGTTCGCCAACCAGCGTGGCCGTTGTTGGCGCGAAATGCAGCAGCGCGATCCGCCGTCGAGTCTGCAACGTGCTGAGCGCGCCATCCAGGCGATTCGCCTCTCTGCGGGCACGCACGGCCAACGCCTGCCAGGCACGATTGGAGACGGGATCGGCTGGTTCTTCCGGCCAAAATCCGCCACCCGAACCGGACACTCCGGCGATACCGATGCCGAGATACTCCCACGTGTCGCCATCGAGCATTCGGACACCGGCCTGCTCCAGAATCTGGAGGAAGTAACGCCGGCGCATCGTGCGGCGGTCGTGGTTGCCCATGACGCCGACGATGGGAATGTCGATGCGTCGAAAGAGCTCGGCCGCCAGTTCGACCTCCTGGATCCGACCGCCATTCGTAATATCGCCAGGCACCACCAGAAAATCGGCGTGTCGTTCGATGCCGATCAATTGCCGCACAAAGTCCGACGGCACTGTGGTGCGAATGTGAAGGTCGCCAATGGCTGCAAAGCGGACGAAATCAGGCATGATACCGGTTTGTCAAACGGGTCGAATCAGGGCCGAACTGATGGTCAGGCCCAATTGGTATGGTACCGCACGCCTCTGATCCGGCTTTGAACGAGGCAAGGACCGCGCGAGTCGGTATACTCCGCGAGTGCAACGCCCGGTGCGGTCGCCCCGGGTTCGAAAGACTGTTTGGGAGTCACGTCGTGTCCAAGGTGTGGGGATCGGGATATGGGCGGATGCTGCGCTGTCTGGCGGCGCTGGTGATCTCGACGGTTCTCTTGGCGCCGGGAGCACTTGCGCAGACCGAGAATGCCGCGCCAGCTGGCTTCGAGGCCATCGCTCCGCCCGAAGGGGTGACGGCGCAAGCCGTCTTCGTCGAAGACGCCACAGCCGGTGCTCCCCTTGTTTCTCTCAATGCTGATGAGCGCCGCTCCCCGGCAAGCACAACCAAGCTGATGACCGCGCTCGTCATCGCCAACAACACCACCGACTGGCAAGCGCTGGTGACGGCCGACGCGAGCGACATCCTGACCGCCGAGGACGGCGAGTCCTTCATGGGGTTGTTGGAAGGTGACGTGTTGTCCGTCGAGCAACTCATGTACGGCATCATGCTGCCGTCCGGGAACGATGCGGCGCATGCCATGGCACGAGTCATCGGATCGAACCTGCTGGCAGCGGAAGGCGCGACAGGGGATCCGGTCGAGCGGTTCGTGCAGGAAATGAACGCCACCGCCGCTAATCTGGGTTTGCAGAACACCCATTTCACCAACGCCGCCGGATTGTATGGCGAGGATCACTACACCACGGCGCGCGACCTGGCGATCATCGCCAGCCACGCATTCGCCGTTCCCCAGATCGCGCAAGCGTCCAGCGTGCCAACCTATACCCTGACGACCCAGGGCGCGAATCCCCGCGAAATGACGCTCACCAACACAAACAAGATCTTTCCGGGCAAGACGGGGTGATCGGCGGCAAGACAGGCACCCTGATGGAATCTGGCGCTTGTCTGGTCGTGCTGCTCGACGAGGGCAACGGCAACATGGTGATTGGCGTGGTGCTCGGCAGCGATATCGAGTTCGATGAAGACCAGGTTCAAATTGCCGAAACCGACATGCGGTTCGACGATATGAGCACGGTCATTGGCGCCATGAATGAGAGCTATCGCTGGGTCCAGCCTGGCGATGCGGCGTTCCCGGGACTCACACAAGAATTGGCGGTTTGGAACGTCCGGCTGGGAGACGACCACGCCATCGTTCTGCCTTCCGCCAGTGCGGATTCACTTCGCTATCTCCTCCAGCTCGGGCCGCCAGCCGAACCTGATGCGCCGGTCGGCACAGTGCTGTTCTTCAGTGGCGACACAGTCGTTGCGACGCGGCCGGTGCTGCAAGCCGGCACTGCCTAGCCCATGGAACGGCTCCAGCGCATCATTGCCGCCCACGGCATCGCATCGCGCCGCGCCTCGGAGCAGCTCATCCTCGACGGAAAGGTCAAAGTCAACGGCAAGGTCGTGCGCGAGCTGGGCGCCAAGGCCGATCCCGCCGTCGACCGGATCGAAGTCAATGGCCGACTCCTGGTGCAACAGCAGAAGCGCTATCTCATGCTGAACAAGCCCTCGGGCTATATCACGACCGCCAGTGACGAGCGCGGACGCCGCACCGTCATGGACCTGATCGAGACGAGAGAGCGGGTCTATCCCATAGGTCGTCTCGACCGGGAGACGGAAGGGTTGCTGCTCTTGACGAACGACGGCGATCTCGCCAACCGTGTCATGCATCCGCGCTATGAGATCGACAAGGAGTACCAGATTCTCACGCACCTTCGGCCCGCGAATGCCACAATGGCGGCGATCCGCAAGGGTGCCAGGGTGGATGGCACGCTGGTCGTTCCGCGTGAGTTCCGCATTCTGCGTGAGACCGCCGAAGGGATCGAGCTCAAGCTGGTCATCCATGAAGGACTCAACCGGGTTGTGCGCAAGATGATGGATCAGCACGAGATCGAAGTCGCCCGGCTACGCCGTACGCGCATCGGTCCGATCTCGTTGGGCGCACTGCGGGTTGGCCAGTCACGCGAGTTGCGTCCCGGCGAGGTCGGCGGTCTCTACGAAGCTGTCGGCCTCGATACATTCGAAGGTGAATCCGAATGAGCGCTGGCCCATTTGCGCGCGTGATTGCCATCGATGGACCGTCAGCCTCCGGCAAGACGACCGTTGCCCGCGCAGTGGCGGAGCGGCTCGGCATCACCATGTTCGATACCGGCGCGCTCTATCGCGCCGTCACGCTCGCGTCGATTCGCCAGGGCATTGCGCCGTCCGATGGGTCCGCGCTGGCTACATTGACCAAGTCGATTTCGATCGCAATTTCCGATTCTGGAGCGGTGCTGCTCGATGGCGAAGACGTGTCCAGCGCGATTCGGACACCAGAGGTCGATCGCTGGGTCTCCGAAGTCTCGGCCCATCCCGCGGTGCGCACCGCGCTCTTGCCCGTGCAACGGGACATCGCCAGTGGGCGCCCGGTTGTCATGGTGGGGCGTGATATCGCGACCGTGGTCATTCCGGACGCCGGGCTCAAGGTGTTCCTCGACGCTGGCATCGAAGAGCGCGCGCGCCGTCGTTTCGCCGATCTTCAACGTTCTGGAGCCAGTGTCTCGATCGACGATGTCCGTAGCGAGCTCGAACGGCGCGATGCACACGATTCATCACGTACGACCTCTCCGCTGAAGCTGCACAAGGACGCGCTCGTGGTTCACACAGACGATCTTTCCGTCGACCAGGTTGCCGACCGCATTGTCGATGCCTACCAAGCGCTCGACGAGCCAGTCCTGGCGCAAGCGCCGTTCACGGTCGAGACTCGACCCGAGTATTTCGCGCAGAGCGCGCGTCGCCGAACGCGCGGCAAGCTCGCCTACTGGGCCATCTGGCCCTGGCTTCACCGTGTGGCCGATATCACCCAGGAAGGCGTCGACAATATCCCCCCGTTCGGCCCGCTGCTCTATGTGTCGAACCATTTGCACAATCTCGATCCCGGCATCGAGTTCTATGCCTTCACGCGGCCGCTGAACTTCATGGGAAAACAGGAACTCTTCGACACACCGGTCTTGCGGCAGATCTCCGAAGCATCGGGAGGGTTCCCGGTCGATCGCGGGAAGTTCGACCGGGAAGCCCTGCGCCAGGCAGAGGAGCGTCTCGAGAAGGGTCTGGCTGTCGGAATCTATGCCGAAGGCACCCGCAGCGTCACTGGCGCGCTCAGCGAAGCCAAGGCTGGAGTTGGATTGCTGGCGCTCAAGACGGGCGCCCCGGTGCTCCCGGTGGCAATCTCGGGGTCAGAACGCCTGCCATTCAACGGGTCGAAGGGGGACACCGCGCGGCTACATGAGGCGGATCGCCCAGGTGTGCACATCGTCTACGGGGAGCCGTTCTACCTGCCGCGCACGGTCGATGGGAAAAAGATATCGGCCGCCGAGGCGACCGATATCATCATGCTCGAAATCGCGCGGCTACTCCCGAAGAGCTACCGCGGCGTCTACGCGGAAAAGCTGGCGGAGCAGAAACACCGGCTGATCATCCCCTACTCCTCATCGTCATCGTCGACCAATTCGAAATCCGCCGGATCGAAGTCGTCACCGTCGAGATCTTCGTCTTCGTCCTCCGGCTCGTAGTCGGCATCGTCGAGATCGTAGATCTCTACATCCTGCCCCTCGAGATCGTCCGGAGCCGAAGCCGGACCATAGCGGCGTTCCTTGGCCGTTCGTCGTGATGGCAGTTCGGGAAGCTCGAACTCCTCGCCCCAGATCAGCGGGAAATCGGCAATGGTGACAACGTCCCCCGGCTCGACTCCCTGTTTTTCGAGCTCGTTCGAGATACCGCTCCGTTCCAGTACACGCTGGTACCGCTCGACGGAATCCATCTGGTCAAAGTTCGTCATCCGTGTGAGCCGTTCGATCGCCACGCCACTCACGGTGTAGGTCGTTTCACCCGTGCGAGTTACCTTGAACGCGCGCTCATCTGCTTCGGACAACGTGTAGCGGCGGCGTTCCTGCGGTTTCTGCTCGTGCACTGCTGCCTCTCGCGCTTCCCGCAACGTTGCTTCGGTTGCTTCGAGAAGCGTCTGAACGCCGTGCCCGGTCGCTGCTGAGATGCAGAAACGTGCGCAGCCCCTGGGCATGAATGGCCGTTTCCAGGGCAGGAATGCGTTCCTGTGCCTCGGTCAGGTCGGCTTTGTTCAGGGCCACCAGCATCGGGCGCCTGGCAAGTTCCGGGTCGTATGAGCGCAATTCGGTTGTTGATCGTCTCGAAATCGACCATCGGGTCGCAGCCTTCGAGTCCGCCCGAGGCATCGAGCATGGATCAGCACGGCGGTGCGTGAAATGTGGCGCAGAAAGTCGTGACCCAATCCGGTGCCATCCACCCCGGCGCCCTCGATCCAGCCCAGGAATATCCGCCATGACATAGGTGGGGCCGCTGCGGCCGCCGATCTGCACCACTCCGAGATTCGGCTCCAGCGTGGTGAATGGATAGTCTGCGATCTTCGGCGTGGCGCGGGTCGAGGCCGCGAGCAGAGTCGACTTTCCAGCGTTCGGCAACCCGACAAGCCCGGCGTCGGCAATCGGCTGCAATTCCAAACGCAACCTGCGCTCTTCGCCCGGCTCGCCCAATTCCGCGATACGCGGCGTCTGTAGTCGACGTCTTGAAATGGACGTTTCCAAGCCCGCCGATCACCGGCGACATGAAGGTTTCTCCGTCCTCGGTCAGGTCGGCAATGATCTCCCCGAATCGTCGTCCCAGACAACGGTGCCGAGGCGCTTCCACTGATGACAAGCCGCGGCGCCGACTTGCCGTCTTTTGGCGCTTCGGTCGCCGCCACCGTTCCTGGCAATGAACTTCTGGTTGTGGAGCCAGTCAGGCTCGTGACATTCGACGCGACCTTGAGCACCACATCGCCACCGCGGCCTCCGTCGCCACCATCGGGACCGCCCTTGGGCGCAGACTTCTCGCGGCGAAACGACATGGAGCCGTTTCCGCCGTCACCGGCTCTGACATAGATTTGGGCACGATCGATGAGCACTGGGGACGATCTTTCCATCGAAAAATCAGGTTCGCCCCAAAGCGAGCGAACCTGACAAGCATACGCGACGATTCTCTGCCCGGCCACAGCCGCGAAGCAGACGGGTGGCGCCAACGAACCGGCTACTCGAGGAAATCTTCAATGTCTTTGCCCGGCTCGGGTGACGGAGCTTCCGCAGCGCCTTGGCTTCGATCTGGCGAATCCGCTCGCGAGTGACATTGAACATCGGCCTTCTTCCAACGTGCGCGGCCGCTCGTCGATCATGCCGAAACGCATCATGATGACGTCCCGCTCGCGCGACGAGCGATGCCGAGCGCATCCTTGTTACGCTTCTTCAGGTCCTCGTTGCTGGCGATATCGGCCGGGGCAGGCGCTTTCAAGTCCTCGATGAAATCCTTGGAGTTGCTGTCCTCTTCCTCGCCGATCGGCATTTCCAGCGAGACCGGATCCTGGCTGATTTTGAGAATCGCGCACACGGTCCGGCGGCATCTGTTACCTCGCGATCTCCTCCAGTTGGCTCGCGTCCAAGCTCCTGTTGCAGTTGGCGGCTCTTACGAATCACCCGGTTGATCGTTCCACCATGCACCGGAATGCAGATCGTGCGCGCCTGATCCGCAATCGCGCGCGTGATTGCCTGCCGAATCCACCAGGTGGCGTAGGTGCTGAACTTGAATCCCTTGTGGTAGTCGAACTTCTCGACGGCCCGAATCAACCCAGAGTTCCCTTCTGGATCAAGTCGAGCATGCTCATCCCGCTGCGAATAGCGTTTCGCAACGGAAACCACCAAACGGAGATTGGCACGGTCAGCGCGATCTTGGCGCGTTCGCCCGATTCGATCGTGCGAGTCGAACGCCCTCGAGACGACTCGATCGCTCGCGGAAGATCTGATCGACGAGTTCCGAGCTCGGCCATTGATGGCGCGGAGCGCACTTCGCTTTTGCAGCACCGACGGGAAGAGTTCCCACTCGACGAACCGCTGGCGAATCGAACCTTCCCAATTCCTCCAGGCGAAAGCTCGTATTGCTCCGTAATGACCTTGACATGTTCGCTCCGGCACCTGGCTGAGCGGAAGCACGGCAAGCATGCGATCTTTGCCGATGTCCGGGATCATCATCATAGGCAAGGGCATAGAGCCCTTCGATGTGCGGCCACCCTTGCTCGAACGAATGGAAGAGCGCTCGCCCAAGCACATCGGCGGCAGGAGGTTCCCCAAAGTCGTTGGTAAGCTGCGCCCGGCGCTGCGCCAGGTACGCCCGCGTTCCATCGCCGAGGCCAGCTCGATCTCCTTGCGGCATCGAGCAGCTTGACCTGGCCGATCTCCCGCAAATACATGCGCACGGAATCGTCCAGATTCGCCGGGCCAACGTCAGAGTTGACCTGTTCGATTTCGATCTCGAACGCCTCGATGATGTCATCATCCAGTTCGGCTGGAGCATCGACATCGGCAAGCGGTTCGATCGACGAGCTGGTGGTTGCTTCAGTATCGACGGCTTCGATGATTGCTTCGAACAACGCGTCATCCGTCCCGTCCTCGAGCTCGAGTAGTACATCCCTCGCTCAAATCATGGCCTCCATTACCTTCGATCGCCCCGCCATTCATTGCGGCGCCATCCTGAACTATTAATGTCTGGATCGGTTGAAAAGTGGCTGCGATGCCTCAGAGCGAGGCCATTGGTTGGACTCATCTCCTTCGTACTGGTCGTCTTGCGGCGTGCGATTCGACATCGATTGCTCCGGACGCTTGGAAGGTCGCTCGGTGAAACTGGGCGCTCAGGCGCGGTTCGGTCGCTTCTTCTCCAGCGTCGGTCAGGGGATGCCCAACGCTACTACCAAACGTCAGTCCGTGCAAATCTGTGACATCGGTCAGATCAGGCGCCGACGGCAACCATGTCGAGCGCGAGCGAATCGGCATAGGTCTCCGCCGTCGTATCAGCGTCGCCTTTCCCTCAGAGACGAGCACGACCGCAGGCTTGAGCGCGAGATTGTAATTGCTCGCCATAGGAATGCAATAAGGCGCCTGCCTGGAATGGCCAGCAAATCGCCGCTTCCAGGCGAGGAAGCGCGATGTCGCGAACCAGCACGTCGCCCGATTCGCAGTATTTCCCAGCGATCGTGACTGTTTCCGTCCCTCGCCGTTTCGGTTGGCCAGTTCGGCCGTGTATTCCGCATCGTAGAGAGGGCGAATATTGTCCGCCATTCCGCCGTCCACCGAGACATAGGTGCCGGACATCGCCGTCGATGCATCTCCGCGACCCGACTGTAGAGCGCCACTCCCGCTGGACCGACTATCCAACGGCCCGGCTCGAACACGAGCAGTAAGCTGCGGCCAGTTTCGCATGCGCGCAACTGCGCTCGAGCCGCGTCGGCAGTCGCGCCCATCCATTCGGCAATGTCCATCTCCGGCATTCCCTCCAGGTATGAAATGCCCAATCCCCGCCGGGTGAGACAACTTCCACCTCGATTCCGTGTACAGCCCGCATCTCTGCTGCAGAGGCGATGATCTTCTCGATTGCCAGCTCCGCAACGTGTTCGTCGAAGAGCTGAGATCCAAAGGTGGCAATGGAATCCCTTGAGCGTGATTCCCGGAATCTCGATCAGCGCGTACGACCGCTTCTGCTGCGTCACCGTTCCAGAGGGGAAGCCGAACTTCGAATCGAGCACTCCGGTGGCGATCTTGTCGTGGGTATGCGTCGATGCCGGGGTTGACCCTGAGCATCACCGGAACGGGTGTGTCACGCCCCTGTGTCAACTCGGCAAGCAGATCGAGTTCATGCAAGTTGTCGACGGCGATCAGCTCGATCCCGGCGTCGATTGCCTCCGCCAGTTCCTGGCGGCTCTTGTTGTTGCCGTGAAATGTGATGACGCTCGGATCGACCCCGCTCCGAGAAGCGCAACGGGCAGTTCTCCCCGGAGACGACATCGATGCCCAGCCCTTCTTCCCGCCAGGATGGTCAGGATCGCAGGCAGCTCCAGCGCTTTCGAAGCGACACCGCCCGGCTCCCCGGGCCACCCGACAGCGCGGCGGCCACGGCTGTCCGCGCCAGTCACCGATGCTCGCCTCATCGAAGACGTAGAGGGAGTTCCATACATTTCAGCGAGCGCAACGGTCGAGACGCCGCCGATCGCCAGTTCGCCTCTGGCGCCGCGATCAGGTTCCTTCTGGCCAGAGCATTGTTCGTCCTTGGTCGCGTTAATGGGTCATCCGCCGCGCGTGAGTGTAGGGATGCCCGCTCGATGCGCACAAGCCACCCGGGTGCGCGAGCGCGCATTTGTATACTTTCCGGCTGATCGGCTCGCATGAGACGACCGATATTCGTCTGTCCAGGTAAGCGCAATGCCCCTAATCCGACCATTCTTTCTGTGCGGCAACGGAAAGCGATTCGGAAGCGAGCAAATCTTCTCCGGTATTTTCGTTTCAGGTTGCCGAGCGCGAACGTCCTTCTGGTCGGCGTCAACAGCGCTGGCAAATCGACCGTGCTGCGCATCATCGCCGGCATCGAAGAGCAGAGCAGGCGTCGTCGTCAAGTCCGACGGCGGTGATCACCTATCTGCCGCAGGAAGCGCGATTCGATTCCGACCGCACCGTCACTCGAGAAGCGCAGGAAGCCTTCGCTCCCGTCATGGCCGCGGCCGATAGGATGCGCAGCTCGAGCACCTCATGGGCGTCGTCGACGGCGATTCGTTCGATGCGCTCATCGATGAGTATGCCCAGCTTCAGCAACGTTTCAGGGCCCCATGAGTGGTTTCGAGATGGAGCATCGCACCGAGGAAGTTCTCTCCGGACTCGGGTTCGAGGAGGAGCAGTTCATTCAGCCAGTCAAACAGCTCAGCGGCGGACAGAAAACCCGTGTCGCGCTGGCCAAGGCGCTTCTGGCGGACCCGGATCTGCTGTTGCTCGATGAGCCGACCAACCATCTCGATCTTGCGATGCTCGACTGGCTCGAAGACTTCCTGCGAAGTTGGGGCGGCGCCTGCCTGATTGTTTCGCACGACCGCTATTTTCTCGACAAGGTCACCACCGCACGCTCGATCTCTCCTTCGGCCGTGTCGAGGACATCCCGCTCCGTACGCCGGCTACCTGAAACTCCGCGAGGCGGAGCTCGGCATTGAAGGAGTACGAGGAGCAGCAAGAGTTCATCGAGAAGACCGAGGAGTTTATCCGCGCCGATTTCGGGCCGGACAGCGCTCCCCGGGAAGCCCGCGGCCGGCAGGGCGCGACTCGACCGGCTCGAACGCATCGAGCGTCCACGCGAGCATCAGGAACTCAACATCAACATTTCCCCGGTGACCAGGAGCGGCGAAACCGTCCTGCGGACGTCCCGAAGCTCACGGTTGGCTATGCCAACAAGCTGCGCGGGAATCTCGACGAGCAGGACATCCTGGTGCGCACACCCGAACTGCTGATCGAGCAGGAAGTTCGCGTCGGCCTCATCGGTCCGAACGGTGGAGGCAAGACCACCCTTCTCCGCACCCTCGCGGGCGATATTCCCGTGCTCAAGGGGCACTTCGAGTTCGGCACCAACGTCCAGGTTGGCTACTACGCGCAATCGCATGAGCGGTTGCCGCTCTCGGTACACCCTTGTCGGTCGTTCTCGATGCGCAACCGATGGGCAGGGAATCGCGCACCTTTCTGGGCCGGTTTCTCTTTTCCGACGACGATGTATTCAAGCCAATTGAGCGCTTTCTGGCGGCGACGTTCCGCTTGGCGCTTGGACTCTTGCTCCTGAAGCGAGCGAACTTCCTCGTGCTCGACGAGCCGACCAATCACCTCGATGTCTCCGGCGCGCAGATATGGAAGAGATGCTGTCCGGTTTCCGGAACGCTCCTCTTTGTTTCGCATGACCACTATTTCATCGACAAACTGGCCGCAAACTCTGGGTGGTGGGACAGGCTGTCGTCCAGTCGCTCGGCAACTATTCCGACTATCAACGCAAGAAAGCTGCAAACGCCGCTGCGCCTCCGCAGGCCAGGGCGGTCAAGCTGGCGCCGAAGCCGGTCCCAACCACTCCCGAGACAATCGTTCTGAGAGCGCAGTGCGCAAAGCCGTCGCGCATGCGGGGCGGGAGATTTCGGCTCGAAAGCAAGCTCAACGAAATCAGCGATGCGCTCACCATTGCCGAGGTCGATCAGGATTTCGAGAAGATGGCCGACCTGAGCGGGCGCTTCGAGCACGGCGCAGGAGCAGCTGGAGTTGGCCTACGAGGCATGGGAAGCCGCCAGCGCTGAACTGCAGGAGATGATGGAAGAGGCGGCTGTTTCGCTGTGCGGCCGTATCTGATCGGCGTCACCGGCAACATTGCGTGCGGCAAGAGCGCAGTCATGTCCATGCTGCGCGATCTGGTGCAACGATCATCGATGGCGATCTCGTCTATCGCGATCGGCCAGTCCTACAGCTCTCCGCTGGTCCAGCAGCTGTCCGATGTCTTCGGCAACGAGATCGCAAATGACGACGGCTCGCTGAACCGAGCGCTGGGCGACATCGTCTTCTCTGACCCCGAGGCCCTGTACCGTCTCGATCACCTCACACCCGGCCGTTGTCGACGAGGTCCTGCGACGCATCGATCTGGCCCCACCCCGGTCGTCGCCACCGAGGGCGTCAAGCTCATCGAAAGCGGTCTTGGAGACCAGTGTGATGAGATCTGGGTGGTCATGTGCGATCCCGCACGGCAACGTGAGCGCCTGGTGGCGACACGTGGCCTGTCGCAAGAGGAAGCCAATCGGCGTATCGCGTCCCAGCCGCCATTGGGCGAGAAACTCGCCAGGGCCGATATCGTCATCGCGAACGACGGGACACTCGACGAGCTGCGCGCGCAAGTTGGCGCAGCGTGGATGCGGTCGGGCGCGTCCCGGGTCGTCGGGTGATACTTACGCCACGGCTACGAAACGTAAGCCGCTGATACTGCAACAGCCACAAGTTGGAGGAAATCGTGTCGCACCCCCTCGTTGTCGAGGTCTACTACGATTATGTCTGCCCGTATGTCTACGCTGGAGCCCTTTGGGTGCGCGATGTGAAGACTGCCCTCGGTGACGAGATCGAGTTCGTTTGGCGTTCATTCCCGTTGGAACAGGTCAACTCCGCCGAAGGGCCGGAATGGAAGGTATGGGAACAGGCCGACAACTATGTCAGCCGCGGGTTTTCTGCACTTCGCGGCGCCGAAGCTGCCAAACTCCAGGGTCCCGACCATTTCATCAACTACCACTACTCCATCCTCGAAGCGCGTCACGTCGAGGATCAGAACATTGGACGCAAGAACGTGGTGATCGATGCGGCACGGACCGCCGGTCTCGACATGGACGCATTCGAGCGCGCGCTGGCCGACCGATCGCTGCTAGCCAACATTGGCAACGACTATGAAACGGCCCGCGCTCAGCATGGTGTCTTTGGCACCCCGACGTTTGTCTTCCCCGGAGGCGAAGCCGCCTACATGAAGATGCGTCCGAAAGCGCCGGAAGAAGACGCTGTCACGGTCTGGAACGATTTCGTCGCCACGGTCGTAGGCCGGCCGTATGTCCACGAGATCAAACGGCCGTACAAACCGGAGTAGCACCGATTTCGGAGCCAATCGACCGACCAGAACGCATCCTGCAACCGGAGCGCGTTGCCGCCATTCGCAACGCGCTCCTCGACTGGTTCGAGACGAACAAGCGTGATCTGCCGTGGCGCCGCACACGCGATCCCTATCGCATCCTGGTTTCTGAGGTCATGCTGCAGCAGACGCAGGTCGACCGCGTCATTCCCTACTACGAGGAGTTCCTCGCAATCCTCCCTTCGGTTCAGGCGCTGGCGGACACGCCCCCATCCGTCGTCATCACGCTCTGGAAAGGATTGGGATACAACCGGCGAGCGGTCAACCTCCAGCGCACCGCCCAGGCTGTGATGGAGCAATTCGCAGGCGTCTTTCCGAGCTCTCCGGACGAGTTGGTGAAGCTGCCCGGCATTGGTCCCTACACTGCCGGAGCGATCGTCTGCTTTGCATTCGAGCAGCCGGCGGTCTTTCTCGACACGAACATGAAGCGTGTGCTCCATCGCCTCGTCGTCGGTGCGGATCTGCCGCACCCGACAGCAACAGACCGCGAGCTGCTCGAATATGCGAGGCAGCTACTGCCGCCGGACGATGCCTGGCGCTGGAATCAGGCGCTCATCGAGTTTGGCGCGTTGCAATGCACGGCTCGCAGACCCGCGTGCATCGTCTGTCCACTGCAAACGCAATGCGCCGCATTCCCGGCGATTCAAAGTGTCATCGCCGCTCTTCCGATTGGCGTCCGCAAGAAGCACGAAGAACCCTTTGCCGGGTCGAATCGCTATTTTCGCGGCCGCATCGTCGATAGTCTGCGAGCCGCGGACGGTGGAGAAGTCCCCCTCAGCACGCTGGGGGCTCTGGTCCGGGATGACTATGCAGCCGAACACTCCGAATGGCTGATCGGTCTGGTGCGCGATCTGGAACGCGATGGACTCGCCAAGGTCGCCGAACCAAGGGCCACATACTCCACTGCCGAAAACAACGAACCGCTGGTCTCACTTCCGTGAGCCAGCGGTCCGATCGAGAGTGAGTGCAGCCTATCCGACCATCGTATCGATGCCGGTGCACGAGGCGCCCCGTTCCGGTGTTTGGGGTCCCTGGATGAAGTAGTTCATGAACTGCGTGGCGCGGACATCGCTGAGTGAATCCAACGCCAACTGGTTGTTCCACGCGGTGAAGACGAACGGCGATTCCTGATCGTCGTACTCGCTGACAATCAGATACGACCGATCATCCGTCCAGCTCTCCAGCTTCTCCTTGTCGGATTCAGAGATATCGGACGTGTAGGTGATCCAGACTGCGCCGTGTTCGAGCGAATGGACCACATTCTCGTTCGCGACTTTGCCGTCATAGAACTGGCACGTCTGCCAGACCGGGTTGTGCGTCCCGCCGACTGGTGGGGACTCGGTGTAGGCAACTTCGCCGTCCGAGTGATCGCCGCCAGTGTAGTTGTAGACAGCAACACCCTCCGGCAACCGATTCTCGTCACGTGTGGTGATCCAGTTGTAGACACCGTAGCCGATGCCAAAGAGCACGAGCAGCGCCAACACGATTCCACCCAGCTTGAGCAGTTTCTGCTCGCGCTGCTGCTTGGCTGGAGCAGATTTGCGATCGATCCGCTTCTGCTCGAATTGCGCGCGGCGCCGCTCTCCCCGCGTCGCGGGAATCTCATGCTGCTGATTGGCGCCTGGATGGTGCGCCTCTTCCTGTATCGACTCGGTCTTCTTCGGCGTATTGCTGGTCGTCGACTTCGAGCTGGTCGACTTGTTCGACTTCTTGCCGCTTGATGCCATTCGTGATCTGCTCTCCAAGAAAACCGGCCTGGCGCTGGCCACGCCTGGCCGGATGGGTGTCAAGTCCGGCGATGATACCACCCAAATCTGGGAATTCCCTGATGTCTATTGGACCTTGTCAGCCACCCAACTCACGACATCGCCAATCGAAATCCGCTCTTGTTCGGTCGTATCGCGGTCGCGCACGGTGACCTTCCGATCCTCGAGCGAATCGGGGTCGACCGTGACGCAGAACGGCGTGCCAATTTCGTCCTGTCGGCGATAGCGCTTGCCGATATTGCCGGTTTCATCGTAGTCGACGAGGAAACCTGTCTCCCCCTGCAACCGATCGAAGATGTCGCGCGCAATCTCAGTGAGCTCCGGCTTCTTCATCAACGGCAAGATCGCGGCTTTGTACGGCGCCACCTTGGGATCGAGACGCAGCACGATTCGGGTGTCCGGTTTCCCGTTCACATCGACCGTCGATTCCTCGTCGTAGGCATCCAGCAACACGACCAGGATCGTGCGATCCACCCCAAAGGTTGGTTCGATCACGTATGGCAAAAAACGGGTGCCGGACTCCTGATCGAACCAGGAGAGGTCTTCTCCGCTGAACTCCTGATGCTGGCGCAAGTCGAAGTCCGTCCGATTGGCCAGCCCATAGAGCTCCTTCCAGCCCATGGGACCGGGGAACTGATACTCGAAGTCGATCGTCCGATCGGAGTAGTGCGAGAGTTCGGCTTGCTCGTGCTCGCGAATGCGGACGAACTCGTCGGTCAGCCCGAGCGCGGTCACCCACGCCTTCATTGCATCGATCCACTGCTCGAATGCATCTCCAGCAGTCTCTGGCCGAACGAAATATTCGATCTCCATCTGTTCGAACTCGATGTCGCGGAAGATGAAGTTGCCCGGGGTGATTTCGTTCCGGAACGATTTCCCGATCTGCGCCACGCCAAACGGCAGTTTCACCCGTGAGGTGGCAACGATGTTCTTGAACTGGACGAACATCGCCTGCGCCGTCTCCGGGCGCAGATAGACCTCGACACCGGTTTCCGACACTGGCCCGATCGTGGTCTTGAACATCATGTTGAACTGGCGAGCGTCGGTCAGGGTGCGATTTCCGCATTTCGGGCAGGTTGGGTTCGCCTCCCGAATGACCGCGCTCATCTCATCGGGGGTCAGGCCGGCGGCTTCCTTGCCCAGCTTCTCCTCGATCAGGTGGTCGGCCCGAAACCGAGCCTTGCATGTCTTGCAGTCGACCAACGGATCGTTGAAGTTGACGACATGGCCCGATGCCTCCCATACGCGTGGATGCATCAGGATGCCAGCATCGAGCCCGACGATATCCCTGCGCCGATGAACGAAGGTCTTCCACCACAGCTGCTTGATGTTGTTCTTCAGCTCGACACCAAGCGGACCGTAGTCCCAGGTGTTGGCCAGACCGCCGTAGATATCCGATCCGGGATAGACAAATCCTCGCCGCTTGCACAGAGCGACGATCTTCTCCATGGATGCGGCTCGTTCGACGGTGGTGCTCATCGGCTCCTGCTCTTTCCAGACAAACAAGTGGCGGGGCCACGACTCCGTGACCCCGCCGTGGCGAAACGATTATGACAAATCAACCGTCGGCGCGACTGATCGCCAACTCTTCCACGACGATTGTCTCGCTCTCGAGCACGGGACCGTCATCGACCGAAACCAGCTTGTAGACCTGCGTGGTGGAGATGCTGACATGCCCGAGGAGTTGCTGCACGTCGCGCAGCTCCGCGCCGTCGCGCAGCGCATGGGTCGCAAACGAATGCCGCAACGTGTGGGGCGTGATGTTGTCGATCTTGGCTTCTTCGGCATACGCCTTGAGAATCAGCCAAAATCCCTGGCGGGTCAGCCGGGACCCACGATGATTGACGAACAGCGCGTTTTCATCGGGATTGGCCAACTCGGTGCGACCGTTCTTGAGATAGTCGTCGATCGCATCGATCGCCTGTTCACGCAACGGCACGAGTCTGCGCCGTCCGGCCTTGCCCGGGCACGCGACCTGATTGGAATCGAAATCGACATCGTCGACATCCAGCGCCACCAGCTCGCTCACGCGCATCCCGGAGGAATAGAGCGCCTCGATCATGGCGAGATCCCGGAGCGCATCGGGTCGCCGGGATTTCGCGGCCTGCCTGGGCTCGTCGAGAAGCTGGCGGACTTCCTGCTCGGAAATGGCGCGTGGAACGTATCGGTCGACCCGCGGGGAAGCGAGCGACTGCGATGGATCCTCGCGCAGCACGCCGTTGTCGGTCAGGTAATGGCAAAAAGACTTCAACGCCGCGGTCTTGCGGGCAACAGTGGAGGCCGCGTATTGCCGCCCGTACATGTACGAGAGGTAGCGGCCAAGATGCTCCGACGTCAAACCACTCCATGAGGAGAGCGGAGCCAGCTGGTCTTCCTGTGGCGGCGCGGCCAGATATCCGGCGAACTGGCTTAGGTCATTGCGGTAGGCGGCGACAGTGTTGACGGAGAAGCCCCGTTCGTTGGTCAGTTCGTCGATGAACGCGTTGACGGTTGTGTGTAGGGACTCTTCCGACTGCATGCCTCTGCTTCCACACGCCTGGGCCAAATACGAGCCGACCAGACCTCGACTCAGGCAACCGATTGCCACGATGAGTATGGCAGATCGAAGGCGTCTGCCACTGCCTGATACACAATATGTCCATTGAGGACGTTGATCCCAGCCGCCAGAGCCGGATCGGCTTCCGCTGACGCGACCAGTCCATGGTCCGCCAGCGCAAGGGCATAGGGAAGGGTGACATTCGAAAGCGCGATGGTGCTGGTGCGCGGCACGGCCCCCGGCATATTGGTTACGCAGTAGTGGATCACACCCGAGACTTCGTAGGTCGGTTTGCTATGAGTGGTCGGTTTGGCGGTTTCGATGCAGCCGCCCTGATCGATGGCCACATCGACCACCACCGATCCAGTGCGCATCTGATCGATCATCGACGCGGTCACCAGCCTCGGCGCCCGCGCTCCGGGAAGCAAGACCCCACCGATCACCAGATCCGCATCAGCCACTGCATCACCGATTGTCGTCCGGTTCGACGGAAGGGTTGTCAACCGCCCGTGCAGCAATAGGTCCAGTTGACGAAGACGGTCGACATTGAGATCGATGATCGACACACGAGCACCCATGCCGAGCGCGATCTGCGCGGCATTGGTCCCCACGATGCCACCGCCGATGATGACGACGTTCGCCGGTTCGACACCCGGAACCCCACCCAGCAGTACGCCATAGCCGCCCTCGTTGCGTTGCAGATAATGGGCGCCCACCTGGACCGACATTCGGCCAGCGACTTCGCTCATCGGGGTCAGCAGCGGGAGCGATCGGTTTGGCAGCTGGACCGTTTCATAGGCCACTGCCTGCACCTTCCGCTCCATGAGGCAGCGGGTGAGCGCCTCGTCCGCAGCCAGATGCAGGTAGGTGAAGAGGAGCTGATTTTCGCGTAGGAGGTTGTACTCGGCAGGAACCGGTTCCTTGACCTTGAGCAACATGTCGGCTCGATCGAACACCGCGGCATGCGAGGGAATGATCTCCGCCCCGGCTCGCTCGTAGGCGCCATCGGAAAAGCCGCTTCCGTCGCCCGCTCCCGCTTCCACCAACACGCGATGCCCGTGCGCGACCAGCTCCGCAACGCCCCCTGGCGTTGTCGACACTCGGCCTTCGCGGTCTTTCACTTCAGTGGGAACGCCAACGATCATCTCGGCCCTGCCTTTCCGGCTCCTCATCGCCCAAGCCGAACCCACGTTGGCCAGATCGGGCGTTCCTGATCCGCTTCATCGCGAAACACGCGCATGCGACCGGGAAGTATGCAAGAGGATTGGCGCAATCCGCCATATCGCGCACTGCGTCGATTTCATAACCAGCGAGCCGTTTGCCATGGCCCACACTACCGCTCAGGACACACGGCTCAAGACCCCGTTTCCGCCGTGTCGGGTATCATGCCGGGTCACGAGAGATTCGGGTTCGAGCGCGCCGCGCTGACCCTGGCATCACCGAGGGAGTTCATGCACGTGCGCAGCGGAGAAACCGCGATTTCGTCCTGGTTGGCGCAGAGCCGATTGTTGGTAGTCGGTCTGATCCTGTTGCTGGTGCTCGCCGCTTGCGGTGGCGGCGATGGCGACAAGAAGGACAACACGCCAACTGCGGCCCCCCAGACCCAGGCGAGCCCGATCGCCCAGCGCGAAACGTGCATGGCCGCGGTCACCACTTCGACCGGCTCCCCCACCGCCGGCGTTGCCTCACCCTCTCTTCTGGAGCCACCTACCCGCGAGGAGTTCACTGCCGAGCTGCTGGCCGCCTGCCCAATGTCCGAGGCCGCGCAAACCGGAGGCACGGTGTTGCTTGCGGAAGCCGGCGATATCAGCACCGTGAACGGTCTACTGACCAACGACACAACCACCCAACTGATCACCGGCGCGATTTTCGAGTCGCTGATTGGCATCAGCCCGCTCGATGGACGTCCAGTGCCTGGTCTGGCCGATTCGTGGGATGTCGCGGATGACGAATTGACCTATACCTTCCATCTCAACCAGGATGCCACATGGCATGACGGCGTCGATTTCACCGCCGAAGACGTTGCCTTCAGCTTCGACGCCGCGCTCGATCCGAACACAGGCTTCCCCTATCGCTCGATCGTCAACGATGCGGTCGAAAGCTACCGAGTCATCGATGAAAACACCTTCGAGATGAAAGCGCGCGAAAAGCTGGTCACCTTCCTCTACGAAGGTCCCGGCGCGATCACCATCATGCCGAAGCACATTTGGGGCGATGTCGAGCCCGCGAGTTGGTCGTTTGATGGTGGCAGCACGGGTCAGGATCCCGCGCGAGTGATCGGAACCGGGCCGTTCAAATTCCAGGAATGGGTGCAGGGCGACCATGTCAGTGTGGTGCGCAACGACGACTACTACGACAAGGTGCCCTACATCGACGGTCTGACACTTCGCGTCCTTCCCGACTCCGACAGCTCGGTGCTGGCGCTCAAGCAGCAGGAAATCGACATCATGGAGTTCGTGCCGCCGGCGCAGATGGCCTCGGTACAGGCGACCGATGGCCTTGCGGTCGATGTCTACGATTTCTTCAACTTCACCTACTACGCCTTCAATCTCGATCCTGCCCAGACCGAACTGTTCCAGGACCAACGGGTCCGGCAAGCGCTCTTCTACGCGCTCGACCGCAACTCGATTACGCAGAACATTTACTTCGGCTATGGAGAGGCCGCCGTCGGCACCCAACCGCCCATCTCACCGGCGTATGCCCCCAGCCAGATGCAGCCGCCATATGACTTCGATCCCGAGAAAGCAAAGGCGCTGCTGGCGGAAGCGGGTTGGACGCTCGACGACGGGGTCATGACCAAGGATGGCCAGAAGCTGGAGTTCGACTTCCTCTACTCCGGTGGGGAACCAGTGGTCGACCAGCTGGTCACCTACATGAAAGAAGCGTGGGAGGAAATCGGCGTCAAGATCGATCTGACTTCGATCAACGGCGCCGCGCTCATCGAGCGGCTCGAATCGGGCGATTTCGACATGGCGTTGCTTGCGGTGAGCCTCTCGCCGGATGGAAACCAGACCGCGCTCTTCTCATGCGACGCGGCCACAACCGGTCTGAACTTCTCACACTACTGCAGCGAGCAATGGGACACAATCGACGAGCGGCAGCGGGTTGAGTTCGATGCGGACGCACGCACGCAGTTGCTGATCGACCAGTCGCAGCTGGTCTGGGAAGATCAGCCGGTTGGCCCGCTTCGCTTCGGCGTCGCCCGTACCGGGTACGCCACCAAGCTGCAGAACTTCTACCCGAACGGGTTCGGTCTCCTTTGGAGCCTGCCGTACGTCTGGATCGACAGCGGCTCTGGCGGCTGATACATGGTCCAGCCGCCAAGCGCCCCGCAGGCGCGGTGGTACCATTGAGCGTTGCGTCACGTGCTTGGCGACGCGGTTGCCAAGCACCCGCCACTTTGGAGCGACACGTTGCTTTCCCTGAGCTGGTTTTACATCATCCCAATTCTGGGATTTCTGATCTTCATTCATGAATGCGGCCACTTCTTCGCCGCCCGCATGTGCGGGGTCAAGGTCGAGGAATTCGGAATGGGCATCCCGCCGAAGGTCTTCGGTTGGGTGCGCAACGGTGTCGTCTATTCCATCAATCTGATCCCGTTTGGCGGATTCGTGCGCGTCAAGGGCGAAGACGGCGAGAACATGGATTCCGATTCCATGAACGCCAAGTCCCCGGCTCAGCGCGCCTTCTTCCTCTCCGCCGGCATCATCATGAACATCCTCTTTGCGATCTTCCTGATGATCCTGGTCGTCGGCATCAAGGGCGTGCCGCATAACCAGGTCTACATCGCGGGTGTCGGCGCGGGATCACCCGCCGCGACGGCCGGGTGGCAGGTTGGTGACCGGATCGTCTCAGTCGACGGCGAGTCGGTCCAAACCGTGCAAGAACTGGTGAAGGACACCAGATCGAAGGCGGGTGAGCCGGTTCAGTTCGTCATCGAGCGCGGCGGCGAGTACTACCCCAGCACTCTGACCCCCCGCGAAAACCCGCCCGAGGGAGAGGGCCGCATTGGCATCAACCTCGCCGACCCCTTGATTTCCAACGTGGCAGTCACCACGATCGCGGCTGGTTCTCCCGCGGCGGATGCCGGGATTCAAGACGGGGACAAACTCATCTCCGCCAACGGTCGCCCGATCACGAACACCTTTGTCCTGCAAACCGAGCTCACCCGGTTCGAGGGCAGCGAGATGCCAATCGTGATCCAGCGCGACGGTGAAGAGATCACCACGACCATCCTTGTGCCCCCGCGCCAGAACGACGTCACTCCCATCTATGCCGCCGGCTTCGAGGTGCTGAACCAGTCGCCAGTATTCGAGAAGGTCGGTCTGCTGCACGTCATTCCTCGCGGTTTCGAGGAGGCCTGGCGGCAGACCACGCTGATGTTCGACGGAATCGTCCAGCTCGTCACCAATCCGGAGCTGCTTCGGCAGACTGCAGGACCGGTCGGCATGGCGCAGCTCACACACGAACTGGTGGAAACGACCGCGCTGCCGGTCTGGTATACCCTGGCTTCGCTCACGATTCTGCTATCGCTCAACCTCGCCTTCCTCAACTTGCTTCCTCTGCCGGCGCTCGATGGCGGCCGGCTCATGTTCGTCCTGATCGAGCTCATCCGCGGGCGCCGCATTGCGCCCGAGAAAGAGGGACTCGTTCATCTCGTCGGTTTCATCGTGCTCATTGGGTTCATGTTCATCATCATGTTCAATGACGTCCGGCGGATCATCAGCGGAGACTCGTTCTTCGGCTAACGTTTGGAGTACCCCAAGATGCTTGTCGCACCGCGCCGCAAGACTCGCGTTCTCAATGTCGGCAACATCAAGATCGGCGGCGACAACCCGGTCGTCGTGCAATCGATGGCAACAGCCGACACACGCGACCCGGCTGCCACCCTGGCGCAGATTACCGAGCTAGCGGAGGCCGGATGCGAAATCGTCCGCATCGCTGTTCCCGACCGCAAGGCCGCGGCTGCGCTGCCCGAGATCGTCCCCTACTCGCCCGTCCCGCTCATCGCGGATATCCATTTCGAGCACACGCTGGCGCTCAAGGCGCTCGACGCCGGCATCCACGGTCTGCGGCTCAACCCCGGCAACATCCGCAAGCATGAGGACGTCGTCGAGGTCGTCGAAAAAGCCAAAGAGCGAATGGTCCCGATCCGCATCGGCGTCAACTTCGGGTCCGTGCCACCGATGCCACAGGAGTTTGTCGACGAGATGGCCGCGGTCCACGCGACCCAATCGGAGCTGCGCGCGGAATGGATGGTCCGCACCGCGCTCGGGCACATCAAGATCCTCGAAGATCTCGACTACTACGAAATCAAGGTCAGTCTGAAAGCGTTCGAAGTGCCAGTCATGGTGGAGGCGTATCGCCGCTTTGCCGCGTTGCCGAATGACTATCCGCTCCACCTTGGCGTCACCGAGGCCGGCACCCCACGCGCAGGCAGCGTCCGCTCAGCAGTTGGGCTGGGCACACTGTTGGCGCTTGGCATCGGCGACACGATCCGCGTTTCGCTCACGACCGATCCAACCGAAGAGGTCTTTGTCGGCTTCGAGATCCTGAAGACGCTGGAGTTGCGCCAGAAAGGCGCGACGATGATCGCCTGCCCAACGTGCGGACGGGTCGAGGTCGATCTTTTCAGCATCGCCAACGAAATCGATGTCTTCCTGAACAAGATCGACGAACCGATCCGTGTGGCCGTCATGGGATGCATCGTCAACGGACCGGGTGAAGCGCGTGACGCTGATGTTGGCCTCGCTGGCGGCAACTCCAAAGGCATCATCTTCCGCAAGGGCAAGATCGTGAAAACTGTCCCGGAAGATGAGATGGTCCAGGCTCTCAAGGACGAGATCCTGAAAGTCGTCGATGATCGCCGCAACGGCATCGTCGAGGAATCTGCGAACGAGTTTCAGTACAAGCCGATGCTCACTTTGACATCGGTCTAGCCCAGACGATTCGACGAGAGGGGACCACGTCGCCGATGGCCAGTTTCGTTGCGCCTGACCGCGCATATTCGGATGAGCAGCTCGCATTCCTGAAGTCGGTCGATAGCCCGACCATCGCCAACGCAATCGAACCGTTCGAGCTGCGCGACCGCACCGACGGCTACATCGGCGGCAACATCGGCTGCTTGTATCCCGATCTTGGCGTCATGGTCGGCCAGGCGCTCACGGTAAAGGTATCGAACCCCGCCGGACCGGTCGCGAGTCGCGACGGGTACTGGGCGATGTGGGACGCGCTCGAGCAGATGCCGAAGCCCGCGGTCATCGTCATGCAGGACATCAGCGGCGCCCCGCATCGGTGCGCCTACGCTGGCGAGGTGATGGCCACTCTTGCCACCAGGCTCGGGGCGGTGGGAATGGTCAGCGACGGCGGGTACCGTGACATCGACGAGGTCCACGCGCTCGGGATGCACTACTTCTGTCCATTTGCCGTGGTGGCGCATGGGAACTTCGCCATTCAGGACGTCGGGCAACCAGTCTGGATCGACGGTCAGCGGGTTTCGACCGGGGACATCTTGCACGGTGACGTCAACGGCATCGTCGTCGTTCCACGAGAGACGCTCGACGGCCTGCCGGCAGCAGTCGAAGAGATCCGAGTCCGCGAGCGCCGCGTGATGGATTACATCAAGAGCGACAAGTTCAACCTGGCCGATTTCAAGGTTGGGAAGACGTACTGATACGAATCCGGAGGATTGTGCAGCTTTGCACAATCTTCAGATGTGCCTGCTAGAATGGCCGATCGTGGCAAAGATCAGGGATTGATCGTTTTCACCAGATCCTGATTTCGTTTGTCGATCAACAGCAATGGAGCTTCGCACCCATGCAGCGATTCCTGAGACTACTTCCCGCTCTCGCCATACTGGTGGCAATGGTGGCCGCGCCGTTCCTGGCGGGTGCATCTGTGGCCCGCGCGCAAGAAGGATCTCCCGCCTCTTCGCCTATCACGTGCGAGGTCGCGCCCAAGGCGGACACCACTGCGGCTCCTACCGTCACTCCTGACGCGGCCGGCACAGCCGCCGGAGAGCTTACGCAGATCAAGGTCGGCTTCGTTCCGGTGATGGTCTTTGCGCCGGTTTTTGTCGCGAAAGACCTTGGGTACTATGCGGAGGAAGGACTCGATGTCCAGCTCGAGCCCTTCCCGGGCGGCGCCGATCCGGTGGTGCTGACTGCGAGCGGCGAACTCGATGCCGCTTTTGCCGGCATGGGCCCGGCATTCTGGAATGGCGTAGCGCAAGACCTGCCGATCAAGATCGTCGCTCCGGGCCACGCTGAGGGCGATCCGGTTGCCACACCGCTCATGATTTCGAAGAAGTCCTGCGAGGATGGCACGATCACCTCGGTGGCCGATCTCAAGGGCAAGAAGGTCTCGGTCAATGCTCGTGGAGCGACCGAATACTGGCTGAATGCCGCACTTGGCACCGGCGGATTGACGATCGACGACATCCAGCTCGAGGTGCTCCCCTTCCCGGATGCGGTCGCCGCGCTCGAAGCCGGCGCGGTCGATGCCGCGATGGTCGGCGAGCCGCTGGCCACTCAGGCAGAGCAAGATGGGATCGCCGTTCGGCTCGCTTCCAGCTTTCCGGTGCAGGACATCCAGCCGACCGCCATCATCGCCAATCAGCAGTGGCTCGCAGACAATCCAGAGCAGGCCGAGGCGTTTGTCACCGGGTACATGCGCGCCTCCAAGCTCCTTGCCGATGGCGGACTGGACGATCCCGCGGTGCAGGCCATCATCGAGAAGTACACAGGAGTGCCGGCCGATCTGATCGCGACGTCGGTGCATCCCGTCTTCTCCTCGGACGGGTTTGTGGCATTCGAGGGACTCGGCAAGCTGCAATCGTTCTTCCGCGAGCGTGATCAGCTCGAGTACGACACCGATCTCGATCCTTATGCACTGGCCGATGAAACCTTCGTCATGGCGGCGATGTCGGAGCTGAACCCGAACAGTCCATAGATGCCTGACAGAAATCGTGCCGGAACCATGTGGACCAGCGAGGAAGCGGCCGTCATCATGCGGGTCACGCGGCTGGGTCACTCCGGCAACGAATCACCGGCACATTCGCCGATTGCCAGCAATCGGCCGGCGATCGATGAGCGGTTTGGTGGTTCCCATCTCGCGACATGAAAGGGGCAACGCGACCAATGGTCCGCAAGCTCGGGCAGTGCATAGCCCTCGTCGTCGCCCTGACGCTCCTGCTGGCGCCACTCATCGGCGCATCACTCGCCAGGGCACAAGATGCGACCCCGCAATCGCCGCTGGTCTCATGCGAACCGGAACCGCGACCGGTGCCAGAATCCGTCGACCTGGTATCCGCCCCGGAGGAATCGACTCCCCGAGAGGGCCTCACCACCATCGACGTTGGCTATGTGCCGATCACGGTCGTTGCTCCCCTTTATGTCGCTCAGGAGCTCGGCTATTTTGCCGATGAGGGACTGGACGTTCAGCTCGAAGCGTTTCCGGGAGGATCTGATCTCGTCATCCTGACCGCCAGTGGCGAGCTCGAGGCGTCGTTTGCGGGGGCGGGCCCACCCCTCTACAACGGGATCGCCCAGGATCTTCCGGTTCGAATCATTGCGCCAGGGCACACTGAAGGCGACCCAGTTGCCACGCCACTGATGATTTCGCGTGCATCATGCGAAAACGGGACGATCACCTCCGTCTCCGACTTGCGCGGTAAGAAGGTTTCGATCAACGCCCGCGGATCCATCGAGTACCTGCTGAACGCTGCCCTGTCGACGGGGGGCTTGACGATCGACGATATCGATTTGCAGATCCTGCCCTTCCCGGATGCCGTTGCCGGGCTCGAATCCGGCGCAATCGACGCTGCGCTCATATCGGAACCGTTGGCCACGAAAGCGGAGCAAGATGGCATCGCCCTTCGACTGGTGGGATCCTATCCGCTCTACGGGATGCAGCCGACTGTCATCATCGGAAACGAAAGCTGGATGAACGATGATCCCGATCAGGCGCAAGCATTTGTCACCGGCTACATGCGCGCGTCGAAACTGCTTGCCGAAGGAGGACTGAACGATCCCGCGGTACAGGCGATTATCGAGCAGTACACGGGGGTTCCCGCTGCCCTCGTCGCGGCATCAGTGCACCCGGTATTCTCCGCTGACGGACAGATCTCGCTCGATGGACTGGCAACGTTGCAAAGCTTCTTGCGAGCGCGCGACCAGCTCGAGTACGACACCGATCTCGATCCTGCCGCGCTGATCGATGATCGTTTTGTCACAGCGGCCATGGAGTCGATCGATGCCTCCGATTCCTAGTTTGCGATCGCGAGGACAGACAGGACGGATCATGTGACGGTTGCCGTGGCACATGCATCGGTGGTTGCGCCCAACACGGATGTCAGGACCGATTCGCCGCTGGTCTCCATTCGCGGACTCGGGCGGGACTTCGAGACCGCTGCCGGAACGGTCACCGCCATCCGCGATATCGATCTCGATCTCCGGCAGAGCGAGTTCGTCACCATCGTCGGCCCGTCAGGCTGCGGCAAGACGACCTTGCTGCGCATCATTGCCGGTCTCGAATCACCCACCTCTGGCACGATCGAAACAGCCGGTCTGCCCAGCGATCGGCCCGCCAATGCAATGGTGTTTCAGGGGCGCTCGGTCTTCCCCTGGATGACCGTTCGCCAAAATGCCGAGTACGGTCTGAAGATTCGCGGAACCTTGCAGGCCGAACGAAACAAGGTCATCGATCAGCTGCTCGAAACCGTCGGACTCAGTCGATTCGCCAAGGCATATCCGCATCAGCTCTCTGAAGGGATGCGGCAACGGGTCGCGATCGCGCGCGCGTTGGCGGTCGACCCCGAGCTCCTGCTGATGGACGAGCCGTTCGGCTCGCTCGACGAACAGACCCGCTTCATCCTGCAGGACGAAGTGCTGCGCATTTGGCAAGAAACGCGCAAGACGGTTGTGCTGGTAACGCACTCTATCGACGAGGCGCTTACCCTGGCTGACCGGGTGGTCGTCATGACGGCGCATCCGGGCTCGATCAAGGATGTCGTGCCCGTTCCGCTCGCCCGTCCGCGCGACCAGGCGACCCTCCGTTCCGATCCCGAATTTGGACGGCTCTTCACTCGTATCTGGGAATCTCTTCGTTCAGAAGTGCTCGAAGCCCGCACCGCCGGAGCGGGACGGTGACCATCCGCCAGCGGCGCATTGCCGAGATCGCGCTCACCATTGCTTCACCGATTCTGCTTCTCGTGATCTGGGAACTCATCTCGCGAAGCGGGAGTGTGGATCAGCGGTTCTGGCCGGCCCCATCGTCGCTCTGGGGGACCTCGAGCGACATGTTCCGCAGCGAGAACTTGCTCGGCGAGATATGGATCTCGCTCGAACGCATCCTGGCCGGTTTTGCGCTGGGCGCCATTCCCGGCGTAATCGTCGGGTTGCTGATGGGTATCTCGTGGCCGGTGCGAGCGTTTCTGATGCCGATCGCGACCGCCATCTACGCGATCCCGAAGATTGCGCTCCTGCCGCTGGTGCTGATCGCGCTCGGCACTGGCGAAACTGCACGTTGGGTCATCGTCGCCTTGTCGATCTTTTTCGTCGTTGCCCTCAGCACGATGGGCGGCGTGCTCGCGCTCGATCCCATTTTCACGGATGTCGCGCTCAACTTCGGCGGAAATCGCTGGACGCTCTTTCGCACGGTTGCCCTTCCGGGCGCCACCCCGGCGATCTTCACCGGAATGCGATTGGCGCTGGGCTTCGCGCTCATCGTGGTGGTCGGCACCGAGTTCGTTCGTCCCAATGGCGGCATCGGAAGCCTCATCTGGGAGAGCTACAGCATCCTCTCGATCAAGAAGATGTATGTCGGGCTGATCGTGACCGCCATCCTGGGTTGGCTCCTCATACTCGTGCTCGATCTGATCGAACGGTTCGTCGTTCCCTGGCGCAGCACGCAATGAGCACGGCCACCACGCCCACAGATCTTCCCGCTCCTGGGTCGCTCGGCGCGTGGCTGCGCGCAATCCGCTACCACTCGTTCACCGCTTCGATCATCCCCATCGTGATCGGTTCGGCGCTCGCGCTGGTCTCCCAGTCGATCTCGTGGCCGCTGGTGATGGCCATGCTCATCGCCTCGGTGGCGTGTCACGCTGGCGCCAACATGGCCAATGACTACTTCGACGATCGAAAAGGAGTGGACAACGAGCGCAACCTGGGGCCGCACAAGGTCATTCAGCTCGGCTTGCTCTCGGCCGATCAGGTTCGCAATGGCATGATCATGGCATTTGCGATTGCGACCCTGGTCGGCGTGCCAATCGTGCTTGCCACTGATTGGCGGGTCTTCCTGCTGGCGCTGGCGAGTCTCGGCGCGGCGTTCTTCTATACCGCAGGTTCGAAAGCGTTGGGATACATCGCGCTCGGCGAGGTGACGGTCTTTTTCTTCATGGGACCAGCCATGGTCTGCGGCGCGTATTACGTCCTCACCGGAACTGTGAGCTGGACGGCGTTTCTGCTCTCGATTCCCATCGGCGCCATTTCGGCGGCCACCCTGCACGCCAACAACATCCGCGATATCGAGCACGATCGTGCGGCCGGCAAGGCCACCCTGGCGACATTGCTCGGCCGCGAGCGTTCGTCGACCGAGTATCTCGCATGGATCGTCGCGTCCTATGTGGCGGTGCTCTTGACCATCGCAGTCGAGCCTGCGCTCTGGCCGGTCGCCCTTGTGGCGTTGACCCTTCCAACTGCCTACCGACTCGTTCGGCTCGCCTACGCGGCGCCAGACGCGCCTTCGCTCAACCGGCTCTTGCGCAAGACTGCCGGGCTCCATCTGCAGTTTGGTGTCGCAATGACTGTCGGCCTACTCATGCGGGCACTCCTGGACCGGATGTAGTTCATGACTCGCAACAGGCGGTCGGCCGCATTCGTGATAGCCGTCATCACGGGACTCTTTCTCTACTGGCGGTTGCGCCATGTGCATCCATACCAACCGGTGCTCGAGCGGATTTCGCTGCCGCTCCCCTCAGGCGCCGAGGCGCTCGATGGGCTCCGCGTCGCCTTCGTCACCGACACCCACTCTGGACCGTTCACGAGCGCCGATGATATCCGTCGCGGGATCGCGCTCTTCGATGACGAACCCATCGATCTGCTGCTGCTCGGTGGTGACTACGTCTCTGAGTCGAACATCTACGCCACGCCCATGGCAAACGCGATCGCTCCGCTGGCGGCGCGCGCGCGTCTGGGCGCAATTGGCGTCCTGGGCAATCACGACCTTCCGCTGGGTGTCGACCGTGTGCGGTCAGAACTCGAGCGCATTGGAGTGACTGTCCTGCGCAATGAATCGATCATCATCGACGTCGACGGCGCCCACCTGGCGATCGCCGGCATCGACGACACAGTCGTGGGCAACGCTGATCCAGCGCGCGCGTTTGCCGGCATCCCAGCGGGAGTTCCTGTCCTGGCGCTTTGGCATGAAGCTGATTTCGCCGAAGCGGCAGCGCATCTCGGCGCGTTCGCGCAGCTATCCGGCCACACGCATGGCGGTCAGGTGCGCCTGCCATTTGTCGGTTCGATCTGGCTTCCGCCGGACGGCCGCAAACGCGACCTCGGCCTGTACACGGTCGACGGAATGCCTGTGTACATTTCGCGCGGTCTGGGGGTCTACCGGCCACCGGTGCGCTTCCTGGCGCCTCCCGAAGTCACGCTCGTAACACTTCGCTCGCATCTGCCGTCGGCGATCATCGCTTGACCGGATGCAGCGCGAGCCACCACCGCCGCGGAATCTACACTTCGTGAAGCATGTCATCCCGGGTTGCTCCGGCTGACCTCGTGGCCGTTAGCAATGCTTTTCTAGAAGGACGCACCAATAGATGGAAACCGTCGGCATCGGCGTGATCGGGTGCGGAATTGGCAAGTGGCACTTGGAAGGGTACGACACGGAACCCCGCGCCAAGGTGCTTGCGATTTCCGGACTCGAAGACCGCTGCAAAGAACTTGCCATCGAGCACCATGTTCCCGATGTCTACACCGACTATCGCGATCTGCTCGCTCGGCCGGATATCCAGGCAGTCAGCATCGCGGTCCCGAACTTCCTGCATGTGCCCATCGGTCTCGCAGCGATTGCCGCCGGCAAGCACGTTCTGATCGAGAAACCGCTGGCGCGCAACACCGAGGAAGGCGAGCAGCTTGTGCGCGCCGCCGAGGACGCCGGGCTGGTGCTGGGCATCGTCTTCAACCGCCGATCGCGGTCGGACATGCAGGTGCTCAAACGGTTTATCGATCGCGGCGAGCTGGGAGAGATTTATCACGCACGCGCCTATTGGAATCGAAGATCGGGCATTCCCGGCCTGGGCAGCTGGTTCACCAGCAAAGAGGGCGCCGGTGGCGGACCGCTCATCGACCTGGGCGTCCATGTGCTCGACATGGCCCTCTGGCTGATGGATGAACCGCTGGTGACGCGCGCCTCCGCAGCCACATACGCGAAGCTCGGCACACAAGGCATCGGCAACTGGTCGGGCAATCGATTCAGCGCAACGTCCGAACAACGCTATGAAGTGGAAGACTTCGCGACCGCGTTCATGCGGACCGACCGTGGATCGACCATCTACCTGGAGGCCAGCTGGGCCGAATTCTCGAGCCGGACCGATGAATTCGGTGTCGCGCTCCTTGGGTCGAGAGGTGGCGCCGAGCTGAACGTGAAGGACTACGCCACCGTCGGAACCCTCAAGATGTTCACTTATCAGGATGGGGTGCAGATGGATATCCAACCGCACCTGCCCGAGAAGCTGGCGTCGGCCGGACACGGGGAGATCATCAACGCGTTCCTCGATTCGATCATCGACGGCGTCCCGATGACGCCGGACGGCCGCAAGGGTCTCGAACGCACCGCGCTCATCGATGCCATCTACGCGTCGGCGGAGGAGGGTCGAGAAGTCGAGGTGCAAACCGTCGAGAGCCTCCTGGGGGTGGGCGTCGCATGAGCATCAATGTCACGGTATGGAACGAATTCCGACACGAGCGAGAGAGCGAGATCGTCGCCGCCGTTTATCCCGACGGCATTCACAACGCCATCGCCGCTGGTCTTCAGGATCAGGCCGACCTCATCGTTCGGACCGCCACGCTGGACGAGCCGGAGCACGGCCTGACCCAGGAGATGCTCGACAACACCGACGTTCTCATCTGGTGGGGACACAAAGCGCACGGCGCCGTAGCAAACGAGATCGTCGATCGCGTGCAACGGCGGGTGCTCGATGGCATGGGGTTGGTTGTGCTGCACTCCGGCCACCATTCGAAGATCTTCAAGCGCCTGATGGGCACCACTGCCAACCTGAAGTGGCGAGAAGCCACTGACAAGGAGCGCATTTGGGTGGTTCAACCGGGCCATCCAATCGTAGAGGGTATCAACGAGTACATCGAGCTTCCGCGGGAAGAAATGTACGGAGAATTCTTCGACATTCCGCAACCGGACGAACTCGTCATGATCAGTTGGTTCACCGGCGGCGAGGTCTTCCGTTCGGGATGCTGCTTCTTCCGCGGCCGAGGGAAGATCTTCTACTTCCGGCCCGGTCATGAGTCCTATCCAACCTATTTCGATCCCGTGATCCGTAAGGTCATCGCAAACGGTGTGAGATGGGCGGCGCCGGTAGACGGACCGGTGCCCGACTTCGGCATACCCGGTCCGAACGCGCCGCTCGAGCCGCTCCCGCCTGCGGAGGTGTAGTCATGTCAGAGCGAACCTGGGATGTCATCGTGCTTGGCGGCGGAACGATGGGCACGGCCGCCGCGTGGGCGCTCTCGCAACGGAACGTCAGCGTGCTCGTGCTCGAGCAGTTCACCCACATCCACACCATGGGGTCGCATGGTGGAGGAACGCGCATCTTTCGGCATGCCTATGCGGAAGGCCCAGAGTATGTGCCGCTGATGTTTCATGCCGACAATCTCTGGTGCGCGCTGGAAAACGAGCTGGGCACCAATATCGTGCATCGTGTCGGCATCCTCGAGATGGACGCCCCTGGCTTCGACCATGCCAAACGGGCGCGCGACGCGGCCGCGCAGAACGGTGTCGATGTCGAATGGATCGACGGAGATGAGATTCGCAAGCGCTGGCCTGCGTTCGATCCCCCGGACGGCTGGGAAGGCGGCTGGAGCCCGATTGCCGGGTTCCTGGATGTCGAAGCGGGGCTCTCCGGCCTGGCCGCAATTGCGCGCCGCGGCGATGTGACCTTCCGCACCGAAGAACCGGTCATCTCCTGGTCCGCCAGTCCGGACGGTGTGCAGGTGAAGACAGCGCGCGGCGTCTATTCCGGTGGCAAGCTCGTGGTGACTGCTGGCTCCTGGGCAGGCGAACAGCTCGCCGAGCTCGGGTTGCCGCTCGAAGTCGTCCGGAAGCACAACTTCTGGATCGATGTCGACCAGCCGGCGCTCTACCGTCCGGAGGTGTTTCCTGTCTTCGCAACCGCTTCCAGCATCGGCGAGGTGTATGGGTTCCCGATCTTCCGGCGCCCCGGCATCAAGATGGCGGAGCACCGCGGAGGAGAAACGACCACGCCTCAGACCGTCGACCGTGTAGCGAGGGACGAAGAGGCTGACAGCTGCATCGATCTCGCTGCTGCCGCCATGAACGGCGTCACGCGCCGCGTTCTGAACGGCGTTGTCTGCATGTACACCCGCACCCCTGACGACCACTTCATTATCGACCGGCATCCGACCGTGTCGAACGTCGTGCTCGCCGCCGGGTTCAGCGGGCATGGCTTCAAGTTCACCCCAGCGATCGGCGAGATGCTGGCCGATCTCGCGCTCGATCCTGACGCCGAACGTTTTCCGCTGTTCCGGATCGACCGTTTTTCGGGCGTTCCGGCGTAACACTCGTCACACGCGCAAGAACGGGCGGCCGAAAACGGCCGCCCGTTCAATTCGTTTCGATCAGAGCGCTCGCCGGCAGTTGCTGTTGGTCAGTCCACCGCGAGCCCGATGGGATTGTCCGGATTCGAGGTCGCGGGCCAGTCTCCGTTGGCGGCCGCCCACGCTCGCACGATGCCATGCAACGTCGAATCGTTCATGATGAAACCGACCGCCGAGGTCTTTCGCGCGCTGCCACTGTCTTGCAACTCGGAGAGCGCAACCCGCAAGTCATGAACGAACGCCGCTTGCCGCGCCTCGTCGAATCGCTCGGTGAACGGAAAGACACGGCTGTCCCGGGTCTGCAAATAGAGCGTGACCCACTCGACGAGCCGGTGATCGTAATTCGGTGCTGGATCGAGTTGCGCCACGTAACGTGTTCCTCCGGCTGGCGGTACTGCCCTACAGATCGTCCGATCCGGGCAACGGTTTGAGATAGATCAAGAACTCGTTGATGCCGACTTTCAGCACGCGAGTGATCTGGTAGCGGGTCTGATTGGTGAGATCCTTGTAGACCGCCCCGGACTGGTACCGCCCAAGCCGCATTTCGCGCGCGGTCTTGGACACCAATTCGTAGGTCACTTTTCCACAACTTTGGCAGGTGTAGTACTGGTTGATCTCATCGGTGGGTCCGGTGTACCCCCGCTGCACCAGTTTCGTCTTGCGACTCCCGCACCACGGACAGTCTCGAGTCTGCGGACCACTCGACGCCGCCATGAAGAAGAGTCTCTCCTGCTCCGGTCCCGTGCCTTCCATCGTCTGCTGATTGTACCAGTGCGCTGCATCCCACTTCATCGCGCAGTGCGGGTGCGACATAGTGGCATTGCGTCATGCTCCCATGCCGATGGCGCATTCCCGCACGCGAAACGGTCATACTATGCGCACGGCGCACGATGGTGTGCGCATCGATGGGGAACGCGGCGAGACCTCACCCCACGGCGAGGTTGCCGGCGCTAGCGCAGCCGACCAAGCGCGTGGGTTGCGGCCAGAGAGGAAACCGGGGGCGCAAAACCATGGATGTCGAAACTCGCCCACTGATCGTCGCCTCGAACCGCGGTCCCGTCACCTTCACACGAGAACCCAGCGGCAACTACACATCCAGGAAAGGGTCGGGCGGGGTAGTCACCGCGGTTACCGGAATCGCGCGCGATGTCGAGCCAATCTGGGTCGCGTGCCCGATGACGCTTGGAGACCGCCGGCGCGCCGAACAAGCCCGGGAACAGGGAGAAGAGTTCATCATCCCAGAAGGGCTCAACCCGGCCTTCAGGTTGCGCTTTGTTCTTCCCGATTCCGCCACCTATCACAAGTACTACAACAAGATCAGCAATCCGCTGCTCTGGTTCTTGCAACACTATCTCTGGGACACTCCAACCTCGCCAGACATCACCGCCGATACGTACGATGCCTGGACGAATGGGTATGTCGTCGTCAATCAGCTCTTTGCCGAGGAAATCCTGTCAGCCGCCGCAGCGCTCGACGAAGAGCCGATCATCATGCTGCAGGACTACCATCTCTACCTGACCGCAGGCATGATTCGCGAGCTGCGCCCGAACGCGATCATTCAGCAGTTCGTCCACATTCCATGGCCCGATCCCGATTATTGGCGTCTGTTGCCGATGGCCTGGAGACGGCAGATTTGCGAGGGGATGCTGGGAAACGACATCGTCGGTTTTCAGACCCGTGAGCATGCGCGGAGTTTCCTGAACACTTGCGAGGCGTATGTGCCGGGAATCCAGGTCGACTACGCTGGCCGTGGGGTGATCTGGAACGACCGCCGAATCGAGGTGCGTCACTACCCCATCTCCATCGACGTCGAGGCCGTTCGCCGAAACGCCTACTCGAAGGAAGCCCGCGTCCACGACCGCTACCTCCCCTCGTTCTACAACGAGTACACCGTGCTGCGGGTCGACCGCGCGGAGCCGAGCAAGAACATCGTGCGAGGTTTCAGCGCGTTCGGGAGATTTCTGGAAGCGCACCCGGAGTTCGTCGGGCGCGTGAACTTCGTCGCGATTCTGGTTCCGTCACGCATGGACGTCGTCGAATATCAGAGCTATCTCGACGATGTCAGCTCCATCGCCGGCCGCATCAATGCACGCTACGCCAACGTCGAAACCAGCTGGCAGCCGATCAACCTGATTCTGGGAGAAAACTACCCGCGCGCGCTCGCGGCGATGAAGTGGTACGACGTCCTTATGGTCAACTCGATCATCGACGGCATGAATCTCGTTGCGAAAGAAGGATGCTTGCTCAACGAACGCAACGGCGTGCTGATCCTTTCCGAAGGCGCGGGCGCCGCTGTCCAATTGGGCGACGATGCTCTCATGATCGCCCCGGCTGATGTCGAGGCCACCGCCGACGCAATCTATCACGCGCTCACCATGCCGTTGGCCGAACGACGGCGCCGGGCCGACAACCTGCGACGTGCGGTCGAATCGGATGATGTGGCCAAGTGGTTCCGCGAAATGATCTGGGATGTCGACCGCTATGCCGTCAAAGGCGAGCGGGATCCCGGAGCGGTGCTCGCGGGCAACGCAACTGCTCAGTCGAAGCGATCTGTCGAGGACGATGCCTCCAGTTCAGCCGAGGTTGTCGCCAACTAGCGAGTCATTCGTTCGGCGCAATCCAGAACCCACTACACCCTAGTACGTACGCAGGGCTATATGTACGTACACAGCATTCCTATGCTATCGTTGCCTACAGCAGATCGCCCGATGTTTGGGCAGTCCGCGCGTTTCGCATCACCCGCTGGAGTCGTTCTCCGCCATGACAGATCAGCTCGACGAACAGACGTCAGCCCAGGCCGGCGGCCCGCCACCCGGTCTTTCCCCAGATGCCTTTTCACGGCGAACCCTGATGGCCAGCGTCATCGGCGGTGTTTCCGCCGTTGCCCTCGCCAGCCGGTTCGCGGGCGCGCTCAGGGGCAAATCGCAGCCAGCCAGTCTCGCCCAAACAGGGTCGACCGGACCGTCGTCGATCGGTGCGGGAACGCCATCTCCGATGGCATCAGCGGTTGCGTCTCCCGTCGAAACTGCCACTCCGACACCCAGTCCAACTCCGATTCCCGATCCCTTCGGAGATATCGAGGTCTTCCACGGAGATCACTGGATCTATGAGAGCGATCCTGTTCCTTCGGAAACGCTGACCCTTTTCGCGCAGGGCGTCGACAACAATCTCGACTTCAGCCCGGTTTCCTACACGCAGGACGCGCAGATCACCACCGCGTATCTCGATCCGCTGGTCGGTATCGACCCGATCACCATGGAGCCGATTCCGTGGCTGGCCGAAGAATGGGAGTGGGACGACGGCAATCAGACGGTGACATTCTCGTTGCGCGGCGACGTTACCTGGCACGACGGTCGCCGCTTCACCGCCGACGATGTCGCCTTTTCGTTCATCGTTGCGCGAGATGACATCGATAGCGCAGTGCGCAACTTCTTTACCTCGATGGAATCGGTCGACGTCGTCGATGACCGCACGCTGCGCGTCAATCTGACCGTGCCTGACAACAACTGGATCCTGAACGCCTCCAGTCTCCCGATCTTTTCCGAGCGCCAATACGGCGACTATTGGGAAGGCCAGCCAGAAGGTGAACGCACGCTCACCGGCTTCGGTTGGGACGACGACGATTTGCCGATCGGCACCGGCCCCTGGGTCGTATCCGAGATCGATGCGGACGAAATTGTCCTTCAGCGCAACGATGCGTATTGGCAGACGCCACCGAACTTCGAGTCGCTCGTCTACCGCTTCTCGGAATCGCAGGAGAACCGGGTGTCTCGCTGGGTCGATGGCGAGGCCGATCTCCTGTGGCCGGTCTCTCCCGCTGACGTCCCGGCTCTCAAGGACACCGAGGCGCGGCTCTTTGCCGCTCCCGGCGCCCAGGTTGCCTTTGCGGCTTTCAACTTCGAGAACCTCGCCCGTGCGTCCTATCCCCAGCTCTTGTCGGATCCGCGCGTCCGCGAGGCGCTAAACCTCGCGGTCGACCGTGACAAGTACGCAACCGAAACGTTCCTTGGGCTCATCGACCAATCTGCTGCGGGCACGGTCGCCCAGCCCTGGGCAAACGACCCTTCGGTCGTCAATCCTCGCCGTGATGTCGGCCGCGCCCGGCAGCTTCTCTCCGAAGCCGGATTCCTCGACACCGATGGAGATGGTCTGCTCAACGATCCGACCGGGGTTCCGTTCGTCTTGACCGCGATCGTGCGGGACGACGCCAACCCGACGCTCATCGCGATTCTGAACGGACTGGTGGAGGACTTTGCCGAGGTTGGCGCCACCCTTTCGGTCCAGCAACTGCCGCCCGAGCTCTTTTTCGACACCTGGGCGAACACCCGTGCCTGGGACCTGATCGCCTACTCCTACGCGCTCTATCCCGGATTCACGGACTACGATCTCTATGGATCCAACTGGGACATCCGGATCAATCCCCAGGGCTGGAATCCGGGCGGCTACAACAATGAGGAAGTCGACGACCTGCTCAAGAAGATCCTGATTTCACCCAACCTGACGTCGCAAGCAAACTTGCTCGATCAGCTTCAGCAGATCGTCAATGGCGAAGACCTCTTCGGGCTCTGGTTCGGCTTCCCGAACGACCTGGTGCTCGCGCGCAACGATATTCAGGGATATCAGCCGAACAAGTACGTGCCGGTCATCGACACGCGACTGCTCTGGCGCGACGAAAACGGATCCGGCCCGAAGACGCCAGCGGCTCTGGTGGCATCCCCAGTTGCCTCTCCGGTCGCCTCACCGTCCGGAAGTCCGCTTGCCTTTCCGGTCGCTTCCCCGGTAGCGTCACCGGTCGCATCACCCAGTCCGTTGTCCTGATCCTCGAGGTGTCTGCAATTGAAGAACGAGCTCCCGATTGCTCGGGAGCTCGTCTCGTCCTGCCTGCTTGTTGTTCGGTGCAGTTACGACGAAGCGGCTGTCTTGCGAGATTGACTGCTCGAGGATGATGACTTCGCCGCTGTGCTTTTCGACGCACTGGAACTCTTCGCTGCTGTGCTCCTGGAAGAGCTGCTGCCCTTCGTGGCCGTGCTCTTCGCGGCCGTGGCGCTTTTCGCCGTCGACGAGGATGAACGCGTCCGTGGGGTCGACGTCTTTCGCGCTGGTGCGGTGCGCCGCTTCGGCACCCGCACATACTCGACTGCCAAGGGCTTCAGATCGATCAACGCCTTTCGAATGCCGATCGAGTAGGCATCATGCGCTTTCAGCAAGTCCTCGATGTCTGTCGCGCGGTCAGAGAGCGCAATCATGACATCGATATCCCGCGGGTCCTTGCGTGCGGAAGCGACCGTCATGCGCAGACCGTGGTAGGTGTCATCGTCCGCTTCACGGCCCTTGATGGCGGTTTCCATCGCGGCAATCGCTTCATTCACCGACTGCGCTCGCTCCACGGACCAGGCAGAAAGCTCCGGCATCAGCTGACGCAGCGTCTCGATGTGATAGAGCGCGATATTGACCTTGTTTTGCGACATGTCGACCAGTGATTCCTGATCGTCGTTGTACCCGGCAGTGGCGGCGACGATTTCGTCGATCGGATCGACCGCGAGCGCGGGAGGCGCGTACACCACCTCTGGCGCCGCCTCGACCACCTCGACCACGTCGACCTTCTCTTCCACCACTTCGGCCACCGGAGCGGCGGGCCAGGTGGATGCGGCATCGACCGGCGCGGCGGCTGCCGCGGTTCCGGTCGACTCCTCGATCCAGGTCGATGTGAAACTGGAACTACTGCTGGACGTCGAACCCTGGGCACGCTCGGGGATGCGATATCCGCAGCTGGTGCAGAAGCGGGCGGTTGCCCGAATGGGCTGTCCGCAGTTTGGGCAAGTCTCCACGATCTATCCCTTCACGCGCTCGCGGGGGCGAGTCAAGCTGGAAACGCAAATTGAAAAGAACCACGTCATGCCACGCAGTATGGCAGAAACCCGGGCTCCAATTGCCGTCGAAACGTCACTTCTGCGTTTTCCTGGACGCAAACCAACTGAATTACTCCCAATGAGGTAGGTGAACACCCCACGTTGAGGTCCAATGTCCGCATCTGTCCACTCGAACAATGAATGCCAACATCGAGCCGCGCATTTCTCAGGAGCAAACCTGTTAGATTTGCGCGCGGCGCGCGGAACGCGCCGGTCATCGAGGAAACCATGCGATTCCGCCGAGGAGGCGTTCATTCGTGAGTGAACAGTTGGTCGGCCGGGTTGCCGTCAAGTCGAAGCAGCTCAGACCCGGCGAGGCAGTTGGATTCGAAGTGCGCGCGGGCGAGATCGTGCAAATCTCGACCCTGGAAGGGAAGCAGGTCGCCGATTTCGTCGCCGTCTCCCTTACCGACCCGAGAGAGGTGTCGTCGACAGCACACACCCGCGCCAAGAACAGCTCGATCATGTTGCAGAAGGAAATGCCGATCTATTCCAATCTGCGCAATCCGATGCTGACCCTGGTGGAAGACACCGTTGGGCGGCACGACATTCTCTTTGCCGCCTGCGATCCCAAGCGCTATTCGGTCGATTACGGACTGGAAGGGCACGCGAACTGCCGCGAGGCGCTCGCCGGGGCATTGGCGCCGTTCGGCATCAGCTATGAGACCGTCCCCGATCCGGTCAACTGGTTCATGAACGTCGCTATCTTGCAGCGCGGTGAGCTGGAGCTCCGCGAATCGCTTGCGGAACGCAATGACTTCGTGCTGCTGGAAGCGAACATGGACTGCGCGATCGCCGTTTCGGCCTGCCCGCAAGACCAGAACGACATCAACGGCGGCAAACCGACCGACATACTGGTGCGCGTGTTCCGATAGCTGCCGGCTTCGACGTTCGCACTTCAGGGTCCAGGGCGACTGCTCTGGACCCGTTTTCGATCACAGGTAGAGCAGCCAGATCTGGACCGCCAACACGATGGCGATCAGGACGAGCAATCCCCAAACCGCGGGACGACGAATCTGCGCAGACCAGTCCACCGATCTCCCGGCACCTTCGGCGACATCGGACATGCGATTGGCGGACTCCTTCACATCTTCCGACTCGGCAAGGTCCCGCCTGTCAACTGGCAAGCTGCCAGAATCGCTCGCCGATTCGGCCATTCCCCACGTCCTTGCTGTACCCCGACATGACATTGTCGATGGCCTCGCGGCTGCTGCCGGCCCCGACATACGACTCGAAGATCACCTTCAACTGTGATGGATAGGCCATGATGGCGTCGATCTTCTTGGTCCAGACGCTCGACACATCCACCACCCCCGCCACCTCGAGCCGCTCTCCCGCGAGAGAGAGACGGTCCGATACCCGCCCTTCGAGCAGCGAATAGGGCAGGTCCTCGTAGAACCACACATCCCATCCGTACGATGCCAGCAGCACACCCGCCTGAAAACCGAGCTGATGATCGACGTGGAATCCACTCGCAAGCGGGGCATAGGCGCGTGATCCGACGGGTCGGAAGCCTTCCGCGGCAATCGCCGCCGCCACCCGCTCCGGGAGATCGAGATCGGTGCCACGCGGCTTGCCAAAGAGCTGTTCGTCATTCAGATAGTTGTCGCCGCGGTAGATCGCGTCGCGAAACGGCAAGAAGACATCACGCAACCCAAGAATTCGGGACGACTCCGCCTCCTCAGCGCGCCGCCCGGCGATGACTTCGTCCGCGCTCATGCCCCATTCGGCGTGCATGTGGTCCGCAAATGGGGTCATCGGTTGATCCGGATCGGGATGGTCGCCAAACAGAAGCGCCACCACTGCATCTTTCCCTGCTTCGGCCACCAGCGCCGCGGTTCCCCCACAAGAAAGCGCAATGTCGTCATAGTGCGGGGAGATGAAGAGATGCGTATGCGGAGCGGTCAGCTCCGACAGGGAAACCACGGTGTTCATCTGGCAGTCGATTCCTCGCGGCGTTCGATCGGTCGGGCGGCAACGCGGCGGTCCCCGATTCGGCGGGTCACGCGTTGCCGGTCGAAGTATTCCAGAAGTGCCTGCGCGAACCGGCGGGTGGTTCCGAGAGCATCGCGATACTCTGCCAGCGAGATCGATTTCTGGTTTGTCAGCATCTCGAGCAGTCGGTCATGCGCACCGGAGAGCTGCTCCGGCAGGAAGACGATTCCATCTCCAATTTCGACGATCGAACCGAGCTGCGCCAACGCCCGGCTGAGATCGATTGAGATCCCCGCCTCTTCCGGCGTGGGGGGCTGAAATCCGTGCGTATCGAGCAACTGCAGATACTCGTCGGCGCGCCTTTGCTGCTCGGTATCGAATGAAATGCGAAAGCCGCTGCGTCGCACCAGCGGGCCCACTACCTCGATTTCCTCCATCGTCGGGAGCAGCGTATCCAGCGCCACCCGATCGAGCCCCATCTCATCACGCAGGAACCCAAGCGGCATGCCAGCTTCGAGCGGATGCTGCCGGTGAAAACGGTCCACGCACTCGAGTACCGCTGCGCTGATCTGGTGCAGTCGCGTCGTGTTGACCAGCATGATCCCTTGCCGGGTCAAACGCCGGTCGGATACCAATCGCTCGATTGCCCGGCGGGAAGATTCCTCGCCAAGCGGCGAATTCAGCGCCTGTCGCTCGTCGAGCAATCGATTGCCGATCCAGGTCAGCAGGCGATCGGCAGGGTCGCCTTCCGCAAGCTGCTCGAGCCGCGCCACCACGCCTGGCTGATTGCGTTTGTGCCGAGGAGGGTCGAGCTCGACCACCGATCCGCCCCCGATCGTTTCCGGCGGCGACGGTCGCCGCAGGATGAAACGATCTCCCGGATGCGCGACCATTGGTCTGGCAAGACGCAGCTGGACCCAACCATCTCGGCCAGCCTCCAACCTGTCTCCATCCAGCATTGCCGCGCGCGCCGGAACCTCGGCGGCCCCAGAGAAGACGATCACTTCGTCATTGTGTTCCAGCGAACGCTCGCACGTTTCGAGCAGCCTCACCGACACATCCATGCGCATAGCGGGTTCCATCGTTCCTGGCAGCGTCAGCACGTCACCGCGGGTGAGATCAGTGACGTCCACGCCCGCCAGGTTTACCGCAACCCGCGAACCCGGCAGGGCCCGCTGCACCGCTCGACCGAAGCTCTGCAGCCCACGTATCCGGGCCGCCTGTCCACCCGGAAGGAGATCGACACGGTCTCCAACCGAAATCGGCGCGCCCGTCAACGTCCCTGTGACGACCGTGCCGAACCCGGACATCGTGAAAACCCGATCGATCGGCAGTCGTGCCGGCTGCGCGGCAACGGGCCGCTCGAAACGCGACAACATGCGATCGAGCGCGCTCTGCAGATCGTCGAGCCCCATGCCGGTGATCGATGAGACCGGAACGATCTCACTGTTCGCCAGGGCTGTTCCATCGAGGAGTCCACGGGTCGAGTCGACCACGAGGTCGAGCCACTCCGAATCGACCAGGTCCGCCTTGGAAAGCGCAACCACACCGTGGGAAATGCCCAGGAGATCGAGAATCGCCAGGTGCTCTCGTGTCTGGGGCATTGGGCCATCATCGGCCGCAATCACCAGGATGGCAGCGTCGATCCCCCCTGCGCCCGCCAACATGTTGCGCACGAAGCGCTCATGCCCGGGTACATCGACGAGATGGATGCGGTTGCCGCCCGGCGTGGTCAGCTCCGCAAACCCAAGGTCGATCGTCATCTCCCGCAGTTGCTCTTCGGCCAATCGGTCCGGATTGGCGCCGGTCAGCGCACGAACCAGCGATGACTTGCCATGATCGACATGGCCTGCGGTTCCGACGACGAACGTGGGTGAATTCATGGCGGCAGTCTAAACCGCGCGATGCGCCGAATCTGCATGAACCTCGATGCGGTTGATGCGGGCCATCAGAATTCGATGCTCTACACCAGCGCGAGTTCGTCTGCTTCGATCAGTTCGGCAATTGCCATCGCCTTGCGCGCGATCGCTGCCAGTTGCTCGGGCTCGATTGTCTGCGCCGAGTCGCATTTCGCCGAGTCGGGATTTGGCTCGGATTCGATGATCAACCCGTCTGCCCCGGCCGCTATTGCCGCCAATGCCATACTCGCCACCAGGGATCGCTTTCCTGTGCCGTGACTTGGGTCGACCACCACTGGCAGGTGGGTCAGCTCCTTGAGGAATGGAATCGCGTTGAGGTCCAGGTTGAAGCGCATCGAGTTGTCGAACGTGCGAATCCCGCGCTCGCAGAGCACGACCTGCGAGTTCCCCTCCGCCAGAATGTACTCCGCGCTCATCAGCCATTCCTCGATGGTGGCAGAGAAGCCCCGCTTGAGCAGAACAGGCGTCCGCGTCTTTCCAACTTTGCGCAACAACGGGAAATTCGCCATGTTGCGCGCGCCGATCTGCAGCATATCGGCATACGCCGCGGTCACATCGACCTGATCTGGCTCCATGACCTCGGTGACGACGGGGAGCCCTGTGACCGCTCGCGCGCCAGCGAGGATTTGCAGCCCCTCCTCACCTAGTCCCTGGAAGGAGTACGGTGATGTGCGCGGCTTGAACGCCCCGCCCCGCAGGATCGTTGCTCCTGCAGCCTTGACAGCTTCTGCGGCACTGACGAGCTGTTCGACATCCGAAACCACGCACGGTCCAGCCATGATCACCGGCCTGCCGTTGCCGATCTCGACATCACCTACCCGCACAACCGTCGTCTCTCGGTGCTCCTTGCTGGCCAGGCGGTACGGTTTCGACGGGTGATGAATTCCAGCGATCGCAGGATGCGACAGGACGTCCGGCTCGATCTGCCCCAGCACGTTGACCGAGAGCGATCCGTCGTTCCAATCGATCACGCGAATGGTCGCCCCGCTGCGGACGCTGGCCGCGCCCAGCGCATCGATGACTCCGTTGGAAGCGCTCTTGTCGATAGTGACGATCATGGCGGTGCTCTCTCCTGGTGATTCCTGACAACAAAAAACCGAGACCCTGTGGCCTCGGTACCCCCGGCTTTGCTGGTGTCTACTGGAGCGTTTCGTGCATCAGCACCCATCGCCCCGCCAGCAAAGCCGGGGGGTAAAGTAGACGTAGTACCAGGAGCCGGAAATCGAACTGACTTCCGGGAGGCCTATTACGTCGCGATGGTGCAGTCGCTCAGCGCTCATGACCGATACACTAGCCGCCGCGTGGCCGCATGTCAACCACCAATCGCCGATCGTCGTTTCGAGGTCCCGCCCATGGACGGTTCACCGCTCACCTTTTCGTTCGATGCCGGGCTCGATGCCGCGCTGGCCAGGGGTTGGGAAAGCTGGATCTCGGTCGCTCGCCAGCGAGGCGTCGAACGCACCGCCGAATGGCTCTTGCGCCGGGGCAACAGCGAACTCGATCTCCCCGATCTCGAACCATTGCTCGAGACATTGCTGGAAAGCCACTCTCCCTTCGATCGCGCCATGGCCGCATCCGAGCTGGCTGAGCTGAACGAGGTAGAAGACGATGCGATCGCCGCGACGTTCTGGGAGTGCGTGCTCATCTCTGGCCGCGATGCCGACGACAGCGAGGTCTATTACGAAGGTCTTTCCCAGCTCGCCGAAATCGAGCTCGAGTACGGCGACCCCCAGGCAGCCGCTGCCCTCTACATCGACTTTCTGAACTGGGCGCGCGAGCCTGGGCACGCCACCGAGGCGGAAACCATCCTCTCTGCGTTCGACCAGGTGATCGCTCTAGCGGAGGCCGACGGAGAACCGTCCGTCGCTGCCGATTTCTCCCATGCGCAGACGACGTTCTTCCGCTCGATCGGCGGCGACGACAGCCGCATCGTGACGAACGGCTGGGGAATGGGCGCAGAACCATATGTTGTCTGGGAGAGCTGATCGAACCGCGTGAACCCGAGAGAAGCATGGTAAAGTGGATTTCTGGAACGAACGGTTCCCCGCGCAATGTCGAGCGGGTTTCGAACCGCGAAATCGGTCGTTGCACCCACGTCCAAGGAGGACACAATTGGCCTTTGAACTTCCCCCTCTGCCGTATGCATTCGACGCGCTCGAGCCGACTATCGATGCGAAGACGATGGAGATTCACCACGACAAGCATCATCAGGCCTATGTCACCAATCTGAACAATGCCATCGCCGGCAATGCCGCGCTTGAGGCGATGTCGCTGGAGGAGCTGATCACCAATCTGGACAAAGTGCCTGAAGACAAGCGCGGCGCGGTCCGCAACAACGGTGGCGGTCACTACAACCACTCCATGTTCTGGTTGCTGATGACCGGCAACAAGGACGAGAATCGGAGAAGCGCCGCGCTGGACAAGGCTATCGACGATTTCGGCGGCCTCGACGCCCTGAAAGATGCCGTCAACAAGGCCGGCGCTGGCCGCTTTGGCTCCGGATGGGCCTGGGTGGTGACCGACGGTTCCGGCAAGCTCGAAGTCGTCAGCACACCGAACCAGGACAATCCCATCATGGACTCGAAGAAGAAGCCGATCCTCGGTGTCGATGTCTGGGAGCATGCGTACTATCTGAAGTACCAGAACAAGCGTCCCGACTATCTCGCCGCCTGGTGGGACGTGGTCAACTGGGCAGAAGTCAGCAAGCTCTACGCAGCCGCAACCAGCTAGGCGTCCACCACCAAAACTCGGTAGCATGCGGGGAGCGCGGTTGCGTTCCCCGTTTTCGTTTGCAGGAGGATTCCATGTCGTTCGATCTGGTCATTCGCGGAGGCACGATCGTGACGGCGTCCGAGACCTACGACGCCGATGTTGGGATCAACGGTGAATCCATTGCCGAGATTGGTTCCGGGCTCCAGGGCGCGAAAGAGATCGACGCCAGGGGATTGATCGTAATGCCTGGCGGCATGGACGCGCATGTCCATTGCTCGTTTTGGGAAGACGTGCCGCCCGATGCGCCCCAATGGAGCGACAACTACGAGACCGGAACCAAATCGGCTGCCGCTGGCGGTATTACGTCGATTGGCAACATGGTCTTCCCGCATCCAGGCGAGACCATGCTCGAAGCCGTCCGGCGCGAGATGGGCATGGTCGAGCGCATGGCGGTGGTCGATGTCTTTCTCCACCCCGTCTTGACCGACCCCAGGACCCAACCGCTCAGCGACATTCCGGTGCTCGCCGAAATGGGTCATCGCACACTCAAGTACTTCATGAGCTACGCCGGTTTCGCGGAAGACCCGGCGCCATACCTCGAAGCGACCGATCTGGCTGCCGCCAATGGCATGCTGACCATGATTCACTGCGAGGACTCGGTCATCATCGACCGGTCGCTCGAGCGCCTGGTCGAGCGCGGCGAGGTCGATTTCAAGTTCTACCCGCAGTCGAGACCGGTGGAAGCTGAGGTCGCCGCCACCGCCCGGGCGGTCGCCTTTGCCGAGAACGCCAATGCGCCCACCTACATCGTGCATCTCTCGTGCAAGGGCGCGCTCGACGAAGTGCGCAAAGGGCGGGGACGCGGTGTGCCCCTCTGGGTGGAAACCCGTCCGCTCTACCTCTACTTCACGAGCGAACGGTTCGCGGAGCCCGATGGACCCAAATACGCGGGACAACCCCCGCTGCGCGAGCAACCGGATGTCGACACGCTCTGGGAGGCAATGGCCACCGGCGAGATCGACACACTCTGCACCGACCATGCTCCGTGGCTCTATGAGTACAAGGTCTTTCCCGGCATGGACATCACCAAGCTCCGCCCGGGGGTAGCCGATCTGGAAACCATGCTCCCCATGCTCTGGTCGAAGGGAGTCGAAACGGGGAAACTCACGCCGAATCGCTTCGTCGAGCTGATCTCGACCAATGTCGCCAAGCTCTTCGGTATGTACCCACGGAAGGGCACGATCGCGGTCGGTTCCGACGCCGATATCGTCCTCTGGGATCCGAACGACACGCACGCGGTCGAAGCCGCCACGTTCTACACAGCGTGCGATTACTCACCGTTCGAAGGCTGGGAGGTCACTGGTTGGCCGCGAATGACGCTCAGCCGAGGCGAGGTCGTTTACAACCGAAACGACATTCTGGGCGCGCCGGGCCGTGGCCGAGTCATCCAGCGCGCGCCGTTCGATGCCCCACCCAGGAGCGAGTAAATGGAAACATGGCCTGGGTGACGAGTCCGGCGTTCTGGGTCCAGAGTCCAGAGTCCAGGGCCCTGAGACGATTCAATCCTCGATGGGAGGGCCCGGCAAAGAACCCGGGACATTTCTGAGGAGTGCTAGCCCAGCGTTTCAACGGTGGGTTCCCTCGTCCAACCTGGGTCGTGCGAGATCGGGTCGGACTGCTTACTGGATCGCTGACGCAAGTGGCGGTTGGGCATGACCTCTGATGTCGGCGATACCCGGCGTCATCCGCGCTTGCGTCGCTGCCGCCAAAAGGGACGACTGGAGACGACATGATCTCCGGGCGCGATATCGGCCTCCTCGATCAGCGGTTGCAGCACGGACATGAAGGTCACCATCCGGTCGCCGATCATCAGCGCCCGCTCGCGTGTGAGCGGCTCGATTGGATAGACCTCCACGAAGTGGCCCCAGGTCTTGGTCCAACGTTCGAGCTCGACGGTCGGCCCAGTCTGCGCCTTGATCTCCACGATACGCTTGTCGAAGAACGCGAGATACGCCGCGGTGCTTTCCGCTCCGTCCTCGAAATCGAGGCCGATCTCGATTTGCTGCCGCAACGTATCGACCCACACCTCGAAATGCACCCGTTCGTTCTGGTAATAGAGTTTCATCAAATACGACGTCTGGCGCAGCTTGAAGTCGCGCAGTCCGACCGGAAGCTCGATGCGCAGGTAGCGCGCGATGTCCTCGAAGAACGCCGATCTGTTGTAGGCGGGAGCCTTGGTGGTCATATCGGTCGAACGGCGGGTTTCCGCATCAGTGCAGCATTTTTTGGCAGATAGATCGGTGCATCGGCAGAAAGCCACAGTGTAGAATGCTACGCCGGTCAGTCATCTCGGTGACACGACCATAACCCATGAAAGAGGATTGCGTCGCCTGACCCGATTGGGTCTGGTGGCGCATGCCAATGGAGGCGCCGGATTCCGCGGGAACCGGGAGACCACGCATCAGAGGAAGGGTATGGCGGAAGAAAGCGCATCGGGTAAGAAACTCACCATTGGCATTCCGCGTGAGACGGCGCCAAACGAACGGCGTGTTGCGCTCACACCGGATGGCGTCAAGAAGTACGTCGCTTCCGGGCTAACGGTGCTCGTCGAAAAGGACGCCGGAAAGAACGCATTCATCAGCGATTCGGCCTACGAGAACGCCGGGGCGAAGATCGTCGACGAAACCGCCGACGTGTACAAGAAATCCGACCTCATTCTCAAAGTCCAGAAACCGTCGATCGAAGAAGTCGATCACATGCGCGCCGGATCGACGCTCATCGCGTTCATCGCACCAATGGTCGACACCGATTACGTCAAGCACCTGCAGGAGCGCAAGATCACGTCGCTCAGCATGGACGCGATCCCGCGCACCACGCGCGCCCAGTACATGGATGCGCTCTCCTCGCAGGCGACCGTCGGCGGATACAAGGCTGTGCTGATCGCCGCCTACGAGCTGCCGAAGTTCTTCCCCCTGCTCACCACGGCCGCCGGCAACATTCCCCCGGCCAAAGTGCTGGTGATCGGAGCTGGTGTGGCGGGCTTGATGGCCATTGGCACGGCGCGCCGCCTGGGCGCGGTGGTCGAGGCCTATGACGCCCGCACTGTGGTCAAGGAGCAGATCGAGAGTCTCGGCGGTAAGTACGTCGAAATCGACACCGGGGCCGATCTGGCGGGCGCCGGTGGGTACGCCAAGGAAGCCACCGACGAAATCCTGCGCCGCCAGCAGGAAGGACTCGCCGAACGGGCCGCGAAATCGGACGTGATCATTACGACCGCGGCGGTCCCGGGACGTCCGGCTCCTCGCCTGATCCCGGCATCCACGGTCGAGCGCATGGCGCCCGGTTCCGTGATCGTCGACCTGGCGGCCGAAACGGGCGGCAACTGCGAGTTGACGGAGAAGGGCAAGATCGTCCATCGCCACGGCGTTACGATCGTCGGCACGCTGAATCTGCCGAGCACCCTGGCGGTCCATTCCAGCCAGATGTACTCCAAGAACTTGCAGAACCTGCTGGCGCTCATGATCGACAAGGAAGGCAACTTCTCGCTCGACATGAACGACGACATCATTGCCAACACCGTCATCACGATGAATGGCAACGTCATCCACGAAGGAACCAAGCAGCGGCTCGCTCCGGCCACCACGCCGGCGTAAACACGGACTGATCCGGGCGAATTCGCCAGGGAAAGAAGGGAAGATGGACAGGGAAGTCTTACTGGCAATCTACGTGCTGCTCCTCGCCGTGTTCCTGGGCGTGGAGCTCATCGGCAAGGTTCCGCCAACGCTACATACCCCGCTCATGTCCGGCACGAATGCCATCCACGGCATCGTTCTGCTGGGCGCCATGATCATCCTCGGCCAGGCGGATAGCTGGTGGCTTCAGGTCATGGGATTCCTGGCAGTGGTGTTGGGCGCGGCGAACGTCTTCGGAGGTTTTGTGGTCACTGACCGCATGCTCGAAATGTTCAAGAAACGACCGGGAGCGGGACAGAAGTAATGATCGATAACTGGCGCGACGCTCTCGTCGATATCGCGTATCTCGTCACCGCGGTCTGCTTCATTCTCGGACTGCGGTTCATGGGGAATCCGACCACCGCGCGCAAGGGCAACCAGCTCGGCGCGCTCGGCATGGCAATCGCCGTGGTGGCGACGCTTTTCAGTAGTGATCTGGAAGAGTCTGGCCACGGCATCAACTGGACCAACATCGCGCTGATCATCGCGGCCATTGTCATTGGCGGCGCGGTCAGCTCACTCATGGCGCGCAAGGTCCAGATGACCGCCATGCCCCAGATGGTTGCCATCTTCAACGGCATGGGCGGCGCCACCGCTGCGTTGGTCTCTGTCGCCGAGTTCATGCACAAAGAAGGCATCGGGCGAGGTGAAGTCACCTCGATCGTGCTCGGAGCCATCATCGGGTCCATTTCGCTCACCGGTAGCATCATCGCCTTCCTGAAGCTGCAGGAGATGATCTCCGGCCGGCCGATTACCTTCCCGAGTCAGAAGGCCGTCAACGCCGGACTCGGCATTGCCATTGCGGTCATGGGCGTGCTCATCGTCTGGATGCAGGATGGCTCCACCGCCAAGCTGCTCATGTGGCTCATGTTCGCCGCCGCGCTCGCCCTCGGTGCATCGATCGTGCTCCCGATCGGCGGCGCCGACATGCCAGTCGTCATCGCAATTCTCAACTCGCTCACCGGTATTGCCGCAGCGCTCACTGGTCTCGTGCTTTCGAACATGGCGATGGTCATCGCCGGCGCGCTCGTTGGCGCTTCGGGCGGTTACCTGACATTGCTTATGGCGAAGGCAATGAACCGATCAGTACCCAGCATCATCTTCGGGGCATTCGGAGGCGGTCCGGAAGGCGCCGGCGGCGGATCGGGCTCGCAAGAGGAGCGGCCATACAAGTCGACCTCCCCGGACGACGTCGCCATCTCGCTCGCCTATGCGCAGAACGTCATCGTGGTGCCGGGCTACGGTCTCGCGGTCGCGCAAGCGCAGCATGCGGTGCGTGAGCTGGCCGATGTGCTGGAAGACAAGGGTGTCACCGTCAAGTACGCGATCCACCCGGTCGCCGGCCGCATGCCGGGTCACATGAACGTGCTCCTGGCGGAAGCCAACGTGCCATACGACCAGCTCTATGACATGGACGACATCAACGACGACTTCACCAACGCGGATGTCGTGCTCGTCATCGGTGCGAACGACGTGACGAACCCGGCTGCCAAGAACGACCCATCGAGTCCGATCTACGGCATGCCGATCCTGAACGTCGAGGACGCCAAGCAGATCTACGTCCTCAAGCGTTCGATGAAGTCAGGATTCGCTGGCATCGACAACGACCTCTTCTACGACCCGAAAACATCCATGGTCTTCGGCGATGCGAAGGGCGTGGTTACGGAAATGGTCGCGGCCGTCAAGCAGGTCTAGTCGCGCAACCGATCGATTTCACAACAGGCGACCGCAGGAGTTTTTCCTGCGGTCGTTTGGTGTCCAGGAGGGTACATGAGCAAAGAAGAGCTGATCGCGAACATCGAGAAGTCATGGACGGCATGGACCGCGGCGCTGGACGGCATTCCGGCTGAGCGCGCGTCCGAACCCGGCGTGTGCGGGTATTTCTCGATCAAGGACTTGATCGGGCATATCGCCTTCTGGGACGAACAGGATCTTGCCCGCGCGCACAAGCTGGCCAGCGGAGTCGCCGTGCAGCCGAACGACTGGCAGACAATGAACGATCAGGAGTACGCGGCGCACAAGGACGACACCCTCGAAGCCCAGACCGCGCGGATGATCGCCGCGCATGACCGACTTCGTTCGGACGTTCGAGCATTCCCCAGCATCGAAGGATTGAGACTCGAGGAGACCTGGCCCCACTACGACGAGCACTGTGCCGAGGTCCTCGCCTGGCGGTCCTCCCAGGGCATCTAGCGCGCGACCAGCTACCGAGATGCGCTGACTCGAGCGCGCAGGCCGGTCGAGCAGCAGAGACGCAGGTCCCGGAATCCGATCCGAGTGCTCGATTTCTCGTGGCGATTGGACGCGGGAGCATGACAATCTGTCACGCTCCCGTTAGTCTTTGCGGGTAACCGTAGCGCGCTTGCCGCGCCCCCGCCGGTGCCACATGAAGAAACTCGGGCTCGTTGTCGCATCGATTCTCATCCTGGTAGCCACCATCACAATTGTGGTGTCGCTTGGGCTTGTCGTGGATGACAAGGTGACGCAGCGTTCGACGCCCACCGCGCTTGCCAACGTTCCCGCCGCGCCGGGTGTGACCGAGGGCATCTACATCCTTCCCGAAGATGGTCCCACGCTGCTCATCGAAGAACTCGATTCGGCCACAGACTCGATTTCCATCGAGGTCTATCTGCTGACCGATGACTCGGTCATCCAGGCACTCTTTCGTGCCCGCGACCGTGGCGTGAACGTGCGTGTCCTGATCGAGGAAGATCCCTATGGCGGATCGAACCAGCAAGACGAAGTGTTTGCCACGCTCGAAGAGGGTGGTATCCAGGTCCGCTGGAACAAGGCGGCCACCCGCTTTTCGCATGTGAAACTCATCGTCATCGACGAACGGGTGGCGATGGTTCTCAATCTCAATCTCACCTACTCGGCTCTGAATCGCAATCGCGAGCTCGGGGTTGTTTCCACTGACCCCGACATCGTCGACCATGCGGTGCGCATTTTCACGAACGACTGGGAGGGGAAAGACGGCAGCATCCCGGGCCCCCTGATCCTGAGTCCCGACACGAGCCGGATCACGATGATCGGTCTGGTCGATTCCGCCACCAGCACACTGGACATCTATGCCGAGGTGCTGACCGACAAAGCCTTCATCACGGCAGTCCAGAACGCAATCGACCGCGGCGTTCGCGTCCGTATCGTCATGACCCAATCCTATGGACAGGACCTGCTCTCCGAACCGGTCGGCGAGCTCGTCCGCCATGGCGCCCAGCTCCATATCCTGGCGAACCCGTACATCCATGCCAAGCTGCTGCTGGTGGACGGGACCCACGCCTTCATCGGCTCGCAAAACTACACATCCGTCTCCATGGACAAGAACCGCGAGGTCGGCATTGTCATCAGCTCTCCGTCGAACATCGAACGAGTGCAGCGCGCGTTCGACAAGGACTTCGCGATGGGCATTCCGGCAGGGCCCCGGTCGCTCGATTTGCTGGCCCAGTCGCCTTTTCCGTAGACGTTCCCGTTCACCGGGGCGGGGATTTGGCGTGCGGCCTGGGCTCCGCGCGAGAGTCTCCCGGTGTTGCGTCTGAGTGCCGCGCCCGAGCCGCTCGATTACGTCAATTTACCCGCGTACCTACGCATCCATTGCGGAAATTTCGGCCAAAGGGTTGACAGCGAGGAAATCATCCGCTAGTGTGTACGTACATGGTCCCGAGGAGCACCTGTGTCGGACCACCACGTTTCAGCAGAAGACAAATCGGTGGGGTAAAACCCGCCGAAGCGGCGGAAGCGAAATGGCGAAATCCAGGGGGGAGGGTCGGGGGCGTTGCGGGGCGCGTTTCGATCCGAAGCCAGGGGGCGGTGGGACGAAATCAGTGGTTCGTCGGGGCCATTTTTCGTCGTATCATGATGAAGGCACGCTGAACATTGGCCAAAGACGATCGCCGGAGCGGACTCTTCGTTCCGGGAATCGGGCGGCCAACCAGGCATGCGTTCGCACCGGGGGGAAACAGTCCCCGCGAGATTCTGGCGGGCGCCGACCGGTCCCAGTTGCTTGCGCTTCACGGCGTGGGACCCAACGCGATCCGCTTACGGCAGGAAGCGCTAGAAAGCCGAGGGCTGACGGAGCTGACGGATTGACCCGTACGACGCTGCCAGATTCCCGTGTCTTGCGCAGCATCGAGTTTCAGATGGTTTTCGCAACGTCACATCGGTTCGCTATCCTGGGAGAGAAGGGACGGTTCAATGGACTTCGGCAAGATCTTCACCGCGGACGGCCGCATCGGGCGCAGGGACTGGATCATTTGGATCGCCGGGATCTGGATCATCCTCGGTATCATCGGCTGGATCCTCGGCGTTTACGACGACGATGGCACCTCGATCACATACACGATCCTCTCGATCATTGCCGGTATCGCCGGTATCTTCATGGGGATCAAGCGGCTCCATGATCTTGACAAGACCGGCTGGCTCTACCTGCTGACGATCGTTCCGCTCGTCAACCTCGTCTTCTGGATCTATCTCATCGTCTGGAAGGGCACCGAGGGCGACAACAAGTACGGTTCGCCGAACAGCGGCAGCCCGTTCAGTTTCTAATCCGGGCCTCCATCCGATCGATCGAGAACGCCCCGGCCACATGGCCGGGGCGTTCTGGCGTTCCAGATTCAGGACGTTGCGCTACAGGGAGGCCTGGGTCTTGTCGAGGGTCACCACGTCCGCAAACGCCGGGCAAACGCCAGTCGCCGCGTCACCGGCCGCATCGACGGCCTCACCGATCGCGACCAACTGATCGTTGAACTTCTCTCCCGCGGTCGACAGGTCGGTCTTCCCTGCTTCCTCGAAGACGTCAGCCGACAATCGATAGAGCTCGACCTGCAGGTCGTTGTAGAACGTCGCGACCGGGGGCGTCTCGAGTTTCTCGATCTTGTCGGCAACGGTGTCGTATGCCTTTGCAAGCCCGACTGCTTGCTCAGGGGTCATCACCACGATCGCGTCGAAGAGCTGATCCCCATGTTCCATGATCGGCGTGGCCACCTGCGGGAAGACCGCCTCCAGGTCGACCAGGAACTCGTTCATGATTTTCGTTCGTGCTTCGAGATACGCCGGAACCTGATCGCAGCCCTCGGCAGTTGCTGTCGGAACAACGATCTCAGTTGGTCGCTGAGCCTCGACCCCACGTCCTCCCAGCACGAGTAACGACGATGCCATCATCACCATAGCGAACAAGAGCCGAATTCTCGACATGAATTCCTCCATTACGTGCAACTCCCTTGCGAGGCAACACATCTCCTCGCGAGGGTAAGCATTCCACATTTCTTTGGCAATGTCTTCTCTTTGTCGATCAAGACGCCCAGAGTCTCTGCACGGCACGATAATCGACCAGCACGATTCCATGCTCCTCGACGAGCGCCTTTGCGTTCGCCGACGTGAAGAAATCGAAGTCGGTCTTGCGCACGCGCCATGCGTTCGGCTCCATCGCCTGCGCTTCCGCGTCTCCAGTGCTCACATGCGCCGCCCATTGGTGAAACCCTGGTGGAAGCTCGCGCAGCTTCTGAGCCCAGATAGCATTCTTTTCTTCGAGCGGGAGGCTGTAGCCATCGATGACCGGAGTGTCGTTCGCTGGTTTCCCGGCGGCAATCAGCTCGTCGCGTAGCTTCGGAACGCTCACCCGCATTGCCAACCCAAACTCCTCGCAGAGGCGCAGTGTCAGTTGGAGAATGTCCGGGCGCCCGCCGTCGAGCACGCAATGCCAGTCGAGGTGGGTCGGCGTTAGGCCAAAATCGAGCACCCGCCCAATCTGCGCGCGAAACTCGCGCTCGACTTCGTCCAGCTCGGCCTGCTCGTACAGCACGGGAATCTCAGGATGCGAGAAGAAGAACCCGTGCCGATTGACCAGCGACGGCACCGAGTCCTTCGCTGCCACCGGGCCCCAGCGGTACCCCGGCATCTCGTTGACGAGGGTGAGATGCACCCCGAACGAGAGGGACGGATCGTCCCGGAGCATCTCCATCGCCTCCCAGGCCCAGGGGCAACACGCCATCAGACTCGTGGTGGTCACGATTCCGTTGCGCATCGCCTCGACTGTCGCGACATTGATCGAGTGGCACATGCCAAAGTCGTCGGCATTGACGATGAGCAACCGGGATCCGGCCGGATAGCCCAAGAGCTCGAGGTTTCCTGGTGATACCGTCATGATTCTCCCTGGCCGCGCTGTGTTCGCCCGTTCCCGGCAATCACAGGTCTCGGTTTCCCACCGTCGCCTGATCTATCTGCGCATTGCGCACGGATCGCGCAGCATACCTCACGCAACACGACGACACTATTCTCAGCTGAATTGCACCGAAGGTTGTATTTCCTTCATCACGACCGATTCCTAGAATGACTACGGGATTGTGGCACGATCTCGTATCCTGCCCCCTCCCGCCAAGCGCATTCCCTTTGACGGCAACCATCTTCCACAAGACTGTGCATCAAGATCGACTCACGACATAGGAGGCAGGCAACGTTGAGTGCATCTCGATCGCCAATGGAGCGCTGGGAATCGGTAGCTTCAGCCAACCCGATCCTCCGATTTGTCGATGCCGTCCTGCGCGGCTTCGGGCAAGTCATGTTCCAGAACAGCCCGATTACGGGACTGTTCTTCCTGGCCGGCCTCTTTGTCGGCGGTTGGGAGTTTGGTTTCTACGCGCTGTTTGCATGCGTCGTAAGCACCGGAACAGCCTATTGGCTTGGTGTGCCGCAGGATGCTATTGGCGCTGGACTTTACGGATATAACGGCGTTCTTGTCGGCGTCGCGCTCGCCTTCTATTTGGACGACAGTTGGATGCTCGTACCGTATGTCCTTCTCGGCGCATTTGCGGCGTGCATTGCTTCGGCGGCGATCGGCAACCTGCTCGGAACCTGGCAGATTCCAGCCCTGACCGGACCATTCGTGGTCACGATCTGGCTCTTCGCACTCGGAATCTATGGCTTTTCCCAGGTCGAAGCCGGCCCAAACTCTCAAGCGCCTGCGTTGCCCACCCTGATGGAAAGCGGCCGCGCATCGCTCAATTTCACCAACTTCTATGAAGGGCTCTTCAAAGGCGTCTCCGAAGTCTTCTTTCAGAACAGTATCTGGGTCGGCATCATCTTCCTCATCGGAATCTTTCTCTCGAGTCAGATCGACACGGCCATGGCCCTGCTGGGCAGCCTGATCGGGCTTTCAGCCGGATGGTTCCTTGGCGTCGATCAGAACTCCCTTGCACTTGGATTGATGGGGTACAACGGCGTATTGACCATGATCGCCTTGGCCGGGCTCTTTTATGAATTGGACGCGAGTTCGATCATCGTCGCGGCTATTGCGGTGATTGTCTCCGTCGTGGTTGCAATCGCGCTGACCGCGTTCACCGCGCCGTACGGAGCGCATATCTACACTGCCCCGTTCGTTCTCACGACATACGGATTCATTGCCGCCAAACCGTTCTTGCATCGGCTGCGAGCAGTCGCACCGGCGGACGCGTCCACGCCCGAAGGGGAAATCAATCTCTATCGCCGAGTCCATTGGTGGGCCAAAAAGAAAGGTTAGCAAACATCACGCGACATGGAGCTTCAGAATCAGGCGCGATACCACTATCGCTTTCGTAGAAAGCCACGCGAAAGGAGACGCTCGTGAATCTCGCACCTCGAGAGATCGACAAACTCATCGTCTATCAAGTCGCCGACCTCGCACGCAAACGCATGGCACGCGGGACCAAGCTGAACTACTCCGAGGCGGTTGCCCTTGTCACGGAAGCGATTCTCGAGGGCGCGCGCGACGGAAAGAGCGTGACTGACTGCATGGAGATTGGCACCAAGGTGCTCAGCCGCGATCAGGTGATGGCAGGAGTGCCTGAGCTCATTCCTCTGATCCAGGTAGAGGCCACCTTCCCGGACGGCACGAAACTGGTGTCGTGCCATACGCCAATAGCCTGACGAAAGCGAGGTAGGCAGATGGGAACCATTCCTGGACAAATTTTCTTCGCTGACGGCGATATCGAGATCAATGCTGGACGGCGAACGGTCAGGCTCACGGTAAAGAACACCGGAGACCGGGCCGCGCAAATCGGCTCGCACTTTCACTTCTTCGAAGTGAATCGCGCGCTCGAGTTCGACCGTCCGCAGGCGATGGGCATGCATCTCAATATCCCTGCCGGAACGTCGGTCCGCTTCGAACCGGGCCAGGAGCGCGTGGTCGAACTTGTCGAATACTCCGGAATGAAGCGCGCCATCGGGTTCAACGGCCTGACGATGGGCAGCACGACTGGCAAATGGGATGTCAAGCTCGCAATCGACAAGGCGAACTCGCTCGACTTCCGCTCCGCGCCAGAATCGCAGATGGAATCGGAGGCCAAAGCCGCCGCCGCCGCCGCAAAGAAGGCCGCTGGCAAGACGAAGAAAGGAAGCAACTGATGGTTTCGATTCCTCGTAGCCAGTATGCGGACATGTACGGCCCGACCACGGGCGACAAGGTTCAACTCGCAGACACCAATCTGATCATCGAAATCGAAAAGGATTTCACGGTCTACGGTGACGAAAACCAATACGGCGGCGGAAAATCCGCACGCGACGGCATGGGCCTCAAATCCGGTGCAACGCACGCGTCCGGCGCGCTCGATCTGGTGATCACCAATGCGATCATCATCGACCCAGTGCAGGGCGTCGTGAAAGCCGACATTGGCATCCGCAACGGACTCATCGCCGGTATCGGAAAATCCGGCAATCCGGACGTGATGGCGGGAGTCCATCCCGATCTCGTCACCTCCGCTAACACAGAAGTGATCTCCGCGGAAGGACAGATCGTCACCGCCGCCGGAATCGACAGCCATATCCACATGATCTCACCCCAGCAGGCGTTCTCGGCACTGTCGAACGGGATCACCACCCATATCGGCGGTGGCGTCGGCCCGACCGATGGCACGAACGGAACGACCTGCACTCCGGGTCCATGGAACATTCAGCGCATGCTGGCGGCCTACGAGGGTATACCGGTCAATGTCGGGCTCCTCGGCAAAGGCAACAGCTCGCTGCCAGAAACTCTGGTTGAACAGATCGAAGCCGGTGTCTGCGGTCTGAAGGTGCACGAGGACCATGGCACAACGGCGGCTGTGATCGACTGCGCGCTCAGCGTCGCGGAGCAATACGACGCGCAAGTGTGCATCCACACCGACTCACTAAATGAGGCCGGGTTTGTGGAAGACACGATGAGCGCCATCGACGGCCGCACCATCCACACCTATCACACAGAGGGTGCTGGCGGAGGCCACGCTCCAGACATCATCAAGATCGCCGGCCAACCCTGGGCGTTGCCATCCTCGACCAATCCAACCTTGCCCTATACGGTGAACTCCGTGGCCGAGCTGCTCGACATGGTGATGGTCTGCCACCATCTCAACCCGAAGGTCCCGGAAGATGTCTCGTTCGCTGAAAGTCGCGTGCGCGCCGAGACGATCTCGGCCGAGACCGTTTTCCACGATATGGGCATCATCTCGATGATCTCTGCCGACTCGCAAGCTATGGGCCGCTGCGGCGAGAACTTCACTCGCGCCTTCCAAATGGCCCATCTTGGCAAGGAGCGGCGCGGGCCGTTGCCGGAAGACGCGTCCGGAAACGACAACTTCCGTGTCTTGCGCTACCTCTCGAAGGTCACGATCAATCCCGCCATCACCCATGGCATCGCCCACACCGTCGGGTCGATCGAAGTCGGCAAGCTGGCCGACCTGGTCGTCTGGCCACTCTGGTCGTTTGCAGCCAAGCCGCGACTGGTCGTCAAAGGTGGACTCGTCTCATGGGCGCAGATGGGCGATCCCAATGCGTCGCTGCCGACGCCGCAGCCGATCTACTACCGCCCGATGTTCGGCGCGTTTGGCCTGGCGAATCAGCTTGGCCGCGTGAACTTCATGACTCAGGCATCGCTCGACGCCGGTGTGCCGGAACGACTGGGCCTGCAATCCCAATGTGTGGCTGTGAAGGGCTGCCGTAACGTTTCCAAGTACGATTTGCGCTACAACGACAAGACACCGGAGATCGAAGTCGATCCCGAGACGTTCAAGGTCACCGTAGACGGCGTGCATGCGCACATCGATCCTGCGGAAGCACTACCGTTGACGCAACTCTACTATCTCGTTTAGCTCGCGGGCGTCCCGAGCGTGGGCCCATTCCTTGGGCTCACGCTCGTTCGTCTTGGGACATAGATCGATGATTCCGGGGAACCAACGTTCGCCAAACGGCAGTTCGCACCGCGATGCCGGGCATCCTCCCAATCTCAGGGCGGCGCTCAGCAGCATGCAACTGGCCGACTCCTTTTTCCCGAGCGGGCTCTTCACGCTATCTCACGGGCTCGAGACATTCGCGCAGGCCGGTCTGCTGACACCGGCAACTCTGGCCAGTACGGTTGCCGAGCTGCTTCGGGCAAGTGTCGGTCCGACCGACGCCGCGGGCATGGCATTGGCGATGCGCGCGGCGCGTGATGGCCAAATGGACGAAGTTGCCAGGATCGATCATCGCTTGACCGCTATGAAGATCTGCCGGGAACCTCGCGAGACATCCACGCGCCTTGGCCGGCAGTTGCTGGGAATCTCGCGGGATGTATTCGACAGTGAACTCGCCAGAGACTACTTGGAACTCGTCAACGAGCGGCGTGCTCCCGGGAATCAGGTGATTGCGCTCGCGTTGCTGAAGACGACGCTCGGAGTTCCGATTCCGGAGGCGGTCGCTGGCGAACTCTATTCGTTCGCCGCCAGTTGCGTCAGCGCCACCGTGCGCATGTCGGTCATCGATCATCGCAATGCCCAGCGCATCCTGCTGCTCTTGCAACCTGTCATCGAGTCCGCGACGGCCGATGCGCTCGACCGATCGCTGCATGAGCTCGGTGGATCGGCGCCGTTTGTCGAGCTCATGTCGATGCGGCACGAAACGGCCGAACTACGCCTCTTCTCTTCTTGAACCCAGGAAAGGATTCTGTACACACGATGACTGACAGCACGGAACGCACCGTCTTCAAAGTTGGAGTGGGAGGGCCGGTCGGCTCGGGCAAGACCGCGCTCATCGAAGCCCTTGTTCCCATGGTGATCGAACGCGGATTCAGCCCGGTTGTCGTTACCAACGATATCTACACCCAACTCGACGCCGAGCATGTGCGCTCGGCGCTCGATGGCATCCTCTCGGCTGACCGGGTGGTGGGCGTCGAAACAGGTTCTTGCCCGCATACCGCCGTGCGCGACGATCCGACGGCAAATATTGCCGCCATGGATGAGTTGATCGAAAAGTTCCCTGACGCCGACCTCCTCTTTCTCGAAAGCGGCGGCGACAACCTCACACTCACGTTCAGCCCAACCCTTGTCGATGCGTATATCTTCGTCATCGACGTTGCGGAAGGCGACGATATCCCCCGCAAGAAAGGCCCGGGGATCACCCACTCCGATCTGCTCGTCATCAACAAGGTCGACTTGGCACCCTACGTCCGTGTGAACCTCGATGTGATGCGCTCTGGAGCGGAAGCCGCCCGCCCTGATGGTCAACCATGGGTGATGACCAACAGCCTGACTGGCGATGGTCTGGACGAGGTGCTGGCCTTCATTGTCGAGACCAGCAAGAGCGGCCGTTCTGAAGAAGTCCGCCAGTTGTTGGATGCGCTGCCACCGCATGACCACAGCCACGAGCACGACCATCATCACACGCACGAACACGCTCATTCGCACGCTTGACGCAGTCGAGTGGGGATCGAATCAGTTCCATGACGGATACAAACAATAGCCTGACCCGGGACGATCCCCGGTACTTCTTGCCAGTTCCGGTACCGCGCGAGTTCGCCCAGTACGACACGGTGGTCTACGGCGCCGGCGCGGGAGGGCATGGCAAACGCGGACTGATGGATCTCGAGTTCGAGCGCCGCGGTGAGCGCACCGTCCGGTCCCGGTATAGCTATCATCCGCCGCTCCAGATGTTTCAGCCGATCTATCTCGATCCGCATCGGCCGGATATGCCTTTCGCCATGCTCTTGCAAAACGGCGGCGGCATGTTGCAAGGCGATCGCTACCGGATCGACATCCACTGCAAGCCAGGAGCCGCGGCGCATATCACAACCCAATCGCATGGCAAGCTTTACAAGTGCGAAGAGAATTTCGTCACTCAATTCGTGGGCATCACCGCCGAGGCCGGGAGTTTCCTCGAATTCTTGCCCGACACCATGATTCCCTATCGTGACGCGCGGTTCTTTCAGCACATGGCCATACGTGTCGAGCCCTCAGCAACAGTCATCGTCGGTGACATTCTGGCGCCCGGGCGGACGGCCCATAACGATGAGCAACATCAGTACGCGCTCTTTCTTTCCCAACTGGAGGTTACCGATTTGCACGGCAAACTGCTGGTAGCCGACACGATCAAGCTGGAGCCATCCCGATGTTCGCCCAAGAGTCCGGCCGTCCTCGGCGAGATGGACGCAGTCGGTGTGCTCTACATCTTCACCCGCAAGATCCCCGGTGCCGCGCTGGTCAATGCCTTACGCAACGCACTGGACGAGCACGAGTCAACCATCAGCGGGGTGAGCACATTGCCCAACGATGCCGGCGCCTCAGTGCGCATATTGGGCGTCAGCGCATATGCCGTCGAGCGAGCCCGGACCATCGCCTGGGACGCGGCTCGGCGGATGTTGTTCGGCGTTCCTGCTCCAAACCTAAGAAAAGCCTGACCAAATCCGGAGCGCGTCTCGATGGATATCACCAGGATTGCGTTGGCAGTTGTTGGCCTGCTGATCGTCGTAGTGTCCTTCTATTGGGCTGCCCGGATCATGATGGTGAAAGGCGCCGACCCACCCTATTTCGCGCGGCTCATCGTTCGCACCTGCCGCAACGCTCTTCATTTCACTGGCAACTTGATGTCGGATCCGAACAAGCGCCACGAGCTTTGGTCGCTCTACATTCCCGTGTCGCTGCTGGCAATCCTCGCTTGGTCGATCGTTCTCGCAACGCTGGGATACACGCTGCTGCTGTACGGTGTGACGGAGAACTCGATTTCGACCGCATATGAGAACAGCGTCTCCTCTATGTCAACGCTTGGCATTGCAGGGGAACCGAAGACGCTTCTGGAAGCCACCATCGGCGGCATCGAAGCGTTTACAGGGCCCACATTCGTCGCTCTCCTGGTGGCGTACATGGTCTCGGTCTTCTCCGCCTATTCCAAGCACCGAGACCGGCTCGACAAGGGAGACGAGCTTCTGGCTGGCAACGAGAACGGCGCTGACTTGCTCGTGTCGTCGATGCGTGCCGGCGGTCTCGATTCACTCGATGCCATTTGGTCGTTGTGGATCGACGAGTTCAAGGACCTGGAACGCACCTATCACTCGGTCGACGGATACCTGCTCCTCTTTGCTCCGAACATGAGCCACCACTGGTCAGCGGATAGCCCGATGGTGCTCGATGCGGCAGCGCTTCGGAACTCGCTGGTTGCAGGAGATCCCGATGACAAGGCAGCGAGTTGCCTCGCATTGGGCTCGATCGCATTCGCTCATCTCGCCAAGCACTATCGGCATCGCGTCATTTCGCTCCGCATGCACAAGGAACGCCCGGCCATCGATCGCCTCCAGTTCGACTCCTGCGCGCAGGAACTCTCCGCGGCTGGAATTGCGGTGGCGACGGATCTGGATCAGGCCTGGGAGCAGTTCGATGCACTGCGGCAACGCTACTGGCCCCAAGTTGCCCAGCTAACGCGTCTGATCCCATCCAACATCGAGTCTTGACTCGAACGGGAAAGCCAATCGAGCACGCACGAAGAGGAGGCCGATGCTTGGCCGGCGGCGATGTCGCTTCCGTGCGGTCGTTGGCTCGGGAACGGGGCGTTGCGAACGCAAAAGCCCGGTTCCGAGCGGAACCGGGCTGACGTCTGGTAGCGCGTACGGGATTCGAACCCGTGATCTCCGCCTTGAGAGGGCGGTGTCCTGGGCCGCTAGACGAACGCGCCACGGTCCCAAAATTGAGCGGACCGAATAGTACCAATCTGGCGCCCCTCCGGTCAATGTCGAGCCCGTCCGGGCGAAGAGATTCGAGCCTGGGACCATGACGTCGTCTCTACCGCGCTTGTCGCTGTCGTGCACAATAGCAACTGCTGTACGACGCCGCGCTCTGACGGCTTTCGCAGGATGATCACCGTGGACCAGACCCATCCCTCCAGCAATGGCCGCGTATCCAATCCGGCCAATGCCGCGCACGAAGCCCGCACCGAGGACGACCACATCTTTGGGTTCGACACCCTGGCGGTGCATGCCGGCCAACGGCCCGACCCCACCACCGGCGCGCGCGCCATGCCGCTCTATCAGACGACATCGTACGTTTTCGAGGACACCGATCACGCCGCGGAGCTCTTCGCTTTACAGCGGTTTGGCAATATCTACAGCCGAATCATGAATCCGACCACAGCCGCGTTCGAAGAACGCGTCGCGGCGCTGGAAGGCGGAGTCGGCGCGCTTGCGGTCGCGTCCGGTCAGGCGGCCCAGTTCACCGCCCTGACGACCATCCTCGCGCCCGGTGACCAGGTGGTCTCATCGTCGGCGCTCTACGGCGGCACCTACACCCAGTTCGATATCACCCTGCGCCATTGGGGAATCGATGTCGTTTTTGTCGATCCGTCCGACCCGGAGAACTTCCGCAAGGCAATCACGCCAAAGACGAAGGCGCTCTATGGGGAGACCATCGGCAATCCACGCATCGACGTGTTCGATATCAGCGCGGTGGCCGAAATCGCGCATGAATTCGGGTTGCCGCTCATCATCGACAACACCTTTGCCAGTCCCGCGCTCTGCCGGCCACTCGATCATGGCGCCGATATCGTGGTCCATTCCGCCACCAAGTACATCGGTGGCCACGGAACCTCGATTGGCGGGGTCATCGTGGAGTCAGGCCGCTTCCCCTGGAGCAATGGCAACTTCCCCGGTATGACCGAACCGTCACCCGGCTACCACGGCATCATGTTCGCCGAGACGTTCGGCGAGTACGGCTACCTCATGAAAGCCCGAGTCGAGAACTTGCGCGATCTCGGACCCGCGCTCAGTCCATTCAACTCCTGGATGTTCCTGCAGGGACTGGAGACCCTCCCGTTGCGCATGGAACGCCATTCTCGCAATGCCGAAGTCGTGGCCGCCTGGCTGCAAGAGCATCCGTTGGTCAATTGGGTCAGCTACCCAGGGTTGCCAGATAGCCCGTATCGCGCGCTCGCAGAGAAGTACCTCCCAAAGGGATGTGGCGGGATGATGACCTTTGGCATCGAAGGCGGACGCGCCGCCGGAGCCCGTTTCATCGAATCGCTGACGCTCATCTCGCATCTGGCGAATGTTGGGGACGCCAAATCGCTCATCATCCACCCAGGGAGCACCACCCACCAGCAATTGACGGACGAGCAGCAGATCTCTGCCGGAGTCAGTCCTGACCTCATTCGGTTCTCGGTTGGGATCGAGGACACCGACGACATCGTCTGGGATCTCGACCGCGCGTTGCGCAGGTCGCAGGCCGCCAACCTCAACAGCGTGGGAGCCGCACGATGATCGATACCAATGCCAATCCGCACGTCGCCACCGCGGGCGCATACGAGCGGTTGCGGCTCCTGCAGAACGCCAGGACGATCGCCATGGTCGGGCTTTCCGCCGATCCCATGCGCCCGAGCCATTTCGCGGCGATCTACATGCAATCCGAGGGCTACGACATCATTCCGGTGAATCCGCGGTTTGCTGGACAAGAGATCCTGGGGCAAACCGTCTATGCCTCGTTGCTCGATATTCCCAAGGACCGCAAAGTCGATATCGTCGACGTCTTCCGGAAACCCGAAGATGTGCCTGCGGTGCTCGATGAGGCGATCCAGATCGGCGCTCCGGTCTTCTGGATGCAGCTCGGCATCGTCAACGAAGACGCTGCAGACCGGGCCAGCGGCTGGCATGGACGTCGTCATGAACCGTTGCGTCAAGATCGAGCACGCGCGTTTCTTTGGAGGGCTCAATCTGGTCGGCATGAACACCGGTGTCATCACCTCACGACGGACGATCGGCTGATGCTTCCACCGCTCGATCCTCCCGCCCTCAACCAGCCGCTCATCATCTCGGCCGCGCTCACCGGTTCCTGGCCAACCAAAGAGCAGAATCCGAACCTGCCAGTTACCGAGGAAGAGATTGCCGAAGCTGCGGTCGAGGCGGCCGCGGCCGGAGCCGCGATCGTCCACCTGCACGTCCGCAACGAGCATGGCAAAGTCACGTGCGATCCGGCGCGCTACGCGAAAGCGCGCGACCTCATTCGTGCCGCGGGCTCCGATGTCATCATCAATATGAGCACCGGTGGCGGAGCCGGCCAAACGACCGATGAGCAACGAGCCGAACCCGTCACGCTCTCCCCGGAGATTGCTTCCTTCGATTGCGGTTCGCTCAACTTTGGCGCGGGTGTTTTCGTCAACTCGCCGAGCTTTCTGGGCAAGCTTGCGGCATCGATGATCGAGTTCGGCGTGCGTCCGGAAATCGAATGCTTCGAGCCGGGTCACGTCGCGAACGGACTGCGATTCATTCAGGACAGCGCCATCGAGCCGCCCTATTGGTTTCAGATGGTGCTCGGAGTGCGCGGTGGTTCACCGGGAACCATCCAGCAACTCGTCAACATGGTGCAGATGCTCCCACCGGGAGCGATCTGGTCCGCGTGCGGCATTGGCCGGTCGCAATTGCCGCTGGGAATCGCCGCCATGTCCATGGGCGGCCATGTGCGCACCGGCTTGGAGGACAATCTCTGGTACCACAAGGGCGAGCTGGCGCAGAGCAACGCGCAACTCGTCGCCCGGCTCGTCCGCATCGCGGGAGAACTGGGACGCCCGGTCGCCACACCCAGCGAAGCGCGCGCCATCCTGGGTATTCCGCAACTGGGTTGACCGATGCGCATCGTGGCCGCGCAACTCTCGCATGAGACGAATGCCTTCAGCGCGGTGCGCACCGACATGGCCGCGTTCGAGGCATCCAGCATTCTGCGTGGAGACCAGATTCTCGCCGAAGAACGCGCCACCAATTCGTTTTTCGGCGGAGCCTTGGCCGGGGCAGAAGGAGCGGATGTCGAACTCGTCCCGATCCTCTCCGTCTGGGCCACCCCTTCGGGCATGGTCGATGGCGAAGCGCTTGCCACACTCGTCGCGGAACTGACGCAGGGCATCCAGGCTGCCGAACCAATCGACGGTGTTCTGCTCGGCCTGCATGGGGCGATGGTGTCCGATCTGGACCGCGACGCCGATGCGCTGATCCTCGAAGCAGTGCGCGAGGTGATTGGCAACGATCGCCCGCTGGTCGCCACGCTCGACCTGCACGCCAACATTTCCCCCCGCATGGTAGACGCCGCCACGCTGCTGATCGGTTACGACACCTACCCGCACGTCGACATGGCCGCCCGTGCGGAGGAGGCATGCGCGCGCATCGTCCAGCTGGTCCGGGGAGAGATTCTTCCGGCCGCGGCGCTCGTCAAGCCACCCATGCTCCCAACCTCCCAGCGCATGACGACCGACCGCTCCCCCATGGGCGACCTGATTGCCCTGGCGCACGAATGGGAAGCCAAACCAGGCATGATCGCGGTCACGGTCGCCGGCGGGTTCCCCCCAGCCGATGTCGAGGAAGCCGGCCTGAGCGTGCTCGCCTATGCGGACGACGATCCCCAACTTGCCATCGATGCCGCCGAAGAGATCGCCGATCTCGCATGGACGATCAAGGACCAATTCCTCGGCGGCGTGGCGAGCTTCGCCGAAGCCAGCGAAGCCATTCAGGCCATGGAGCCGGGCACGATGCCGCTGGTGCTCGTCGATATCGGCGACAACCCGTGGACCGGCGGACCAGGCGATAGCGTCGAACTGCTGCGCTTCCTGCTGGACCAGCATGTGAGCAACGCGGCGCTTGCCCTGATACGGGATCCTGAGTCGGTTCAGGCATGCATCGCGGCTGGCGTTGGCAACACGGTCCGCCTCACGCTGGGCGCGAAAACCGACCGGCTGCACGGTACGCCCATCGAGGTCGACGCCTCTGTGCGATTGCTATCGGACGGCCACTATGTCAACGACGGTCCGATGATGGCGGGAGTCTCGGTAGATCTTGGTCCGACCGCCGTTGTAGTCGGTGGCGGAGTCGAAGTGCTGGTCACCAGCCGCGCAGAAACCCCGATCGACCTGAATGTCTTCCGCGCGCATGGGATCGATCCAACCACCCGCTCGCTGATCGCGCTCAAAGGCAAGGGTCACTTCCGCGCCGCCTTCGAGCCAATCGCGTCAGAGGTCGTTCTCGTCGAAGGCCCCGGCATCACCGGGGCCGATCTCTCCCGGCTCCCATTCGAGCATGTCGCAAGACCGATTTGGCCAATCGATATCGACGTGGATTGGTAGATCGGGCGCTCCACCCGCTGGAACGAAATGAGTAGCGCAGCGCGCGAGTTCCACAAGCCACAAGGCAAGCAAAACTCAGGCTTCGCAACGATCAAAGCACAAACGAAAAATGCGCCCCCAACGGCTTGCGCAAAGCCAAGCTCGAGGAGGACCGAATCGATCTCTCGATCCTCCCCAACCCGGATTGCTCAGGATGGATTGGTTTCTGCCGTGGGAGACCAGTCACGCTCCCCTGAAGAATCTGATCCAACGAGCATTGCGGCCTATGTTGTCGGTCGAAGCACCAGGATACTGGGCGGTGTGAGAGGATCAAGATCAAGGCCCGTCCATCCGACCAGCGCTCCGTCAGCCGTCATTCCCGTCAGTGAGTCGATCTCCAATTCACCCAGCCCGGCGGTTGCCGGTTCGATGAGATAGGGCACACCGTCAATCCACTGCGCAGGACCGGCGAGTTCGCGTGGCTCGTCGCCAGCGTAGATGCTGCCGATCATGTTGCCAGCAGTCAGCGCCGAGTTAACAGCCGCCATCGTGGTCCCACCATTGTTGGCAATCGGAGTCGGGACACCACCCTCGTATAGCCAACTACCACTTGGGTGAGCATCCCCTGACGACCAACTTGACCTAAGCACAAAGGAACCGTCCGGGAAGACTCCGGGGAAGGAGATGAAGGCGATCGTGTCGATCTCGGGGGCTACCAGCTCCGCTGGCAGCTGAATCTCGTCGAGCGTCCCGTCTCTCCTCCAAATACTCGGACTCCCAATGATTCCCTCTGAACCACGCGCAACCACATACCCATCGCCAGCGTCGGATAGGTCGACCACCTCCGCACTGGTTGCGCCTTCGGGCAGCGGCAACCGCTCCACACTGCCATCAGCCCATCTGCATGGTGAAGAGTTCATCGAACCAGCCACGGTGCCCTGTTCGTTGACGACGTTCACTCTCACGCCCAGCCCGTCCTCATCTACGAGTCTGGACAGCACGCCATTGGTCCACAGGACGCCGATGCCTGGCGCGTCGGCGCCAGTTGTTTCGTAGACAGTTCCGGCAACGTATCCATTCGTTGCCGCGTAAACGCTTCCTGCCTTGGCGACGAGAACACCTGTCGTGTCCAGGAGTGTGCGTTCACCCGCCAGATCCCAAGTGACCGGTACTGCCACTCCTCCGACGACATCACGGCCAGCGATCACACCGTCGCGAGAAACGCCCGAGAAGAAGCCATCGCTAGTCAAGCTGTACTTAGTCCCCGTGAACTCCGTGAACTGATAGATCACTTCTCCCACGTAAGACGGACCCTGGGCACCAACTCGATGAACAGCGGGCAGCGAGGGCAACATCATTCCTGCGCCAACGGCAGCGCCCTTCAGGAGCGTACGACGATTCATTGCAAGTTCCTCCATGTTTCAGGAACGCAAGCACTGCAGTTCCTGACGCGGTGTCACGTTCGACACCAACCAGCATGGAGTGCAGGCTTCTCAATAGCTGTTTCGTGAGACACCAGAGAACTGTGTTGTTCGACACAGGGGAAATGACTGAGCGGGAGTGGCTGCCGGGTTACGTCTGGGTTCGTGTGCCGAGGAAGGGCGGCTTCGGGGGTGAAACCGGCTGTGTCGCGTCGACATGAGCGCGTACGCGGCGAACGCGCGCGCCGACGGCATCGAGATGCGCGCCGCGAATCGTGGCTGACGGTTTTCGCACGGTGACCTCGGCCGCCGTCACCCGGGAAAAGCTCTCGAGAATCGATCGCGCGGTTCGGTCTGCGACGGCTTCCACGAGCATCATCGGCTCGCCTTCGACGATCGCACGCACGACGGAGTAGATACTGTTGTAGTTGACCGTCTCATCGAGTTCGTCGAGCTGCCCCGCGGCGCGGAGATCGAGCTCCACCACCACGTCGACGAGAAAACGCTGGCCGAGCGTGCGTTCCTCCGGATGGAGCCCGTGATAGCCGAAGAAGCGCAGCCCCTCCAGCAGGATCGCATCAGACAAGCTTGTAAAGCTCCCGGGCGTTGTCGGCAAGAATGGCCGCCGCTGCGCGCTGCGCGTCCGGTTCGGCAATCATCCCCTTGGCCACCAGGCTGTTCAGTGTTTCCTGGAGTGCTTGCTTGCCGAGCTTTGCGCTGGTGTACATGATCTCCGGCACCTGATACCCGTCAGAGCCATAGCAAATCTTGTTCAGCGGCGCCATCGCCATGACGCCCTCGTAGATTTCCCAGGCGCCCGAGGATGCGAAGGGAATCCCCTCCGAGACATCGAGATAGACCCGGGGAAGCACATTCGCCATGTACGCGGCTTCGCGATGATACGGATAGCCTGTGTGCACGAGCAACACCCGGCAGCCGCGATAGATGGGGAAGCGCAGGAGCTCCATCAGATAAGCCGGACGGCACATGACGAGGTTGACTTCGACATCGCCCATACCGGTGTGAATCTGCATTGGAACGTCGTACTCCATGCAGAGCTCGATTGCCCGGCAGAGCAGATGATCGCGCAGCTTCTTCATGCTGCCACCACCGAGTCCGCGCTTGATGGCGTCGAGCGCCTGGTACCCCTGATCGGGTGTGCGCGAAAGCGGCGAGACATCGAGCCCCGTACGATAGGCGATGATCGATTTCACGCCCTTGTACCGACCGGAGCTCAGCCCTTCAGAGAGCGCGGTGTCATATGCGTCCTTGAACTCGGACCAGCTCAGATCCTGCTTCAGTAGGTCGGCGATCAACGGCTCGATGCGGTAGATCGGAACCACCTCGATCGGCAGCTCGGCGCTGACCTCGTCGATATCGAGCATCGGCAGCGGCACCCCGAAATCGAACACCACCGTCTCCAACCCAGCATCGGCCCACAGCCGCTGCGTATAGGCGCGATAGTCCACGGCTACCTGTGCATTGCGCTCATTCAGGACCGATTCGACATCAGGGGACGTGCCCAGGAACCTGGCCAGATCATTGATCATGCGGGTGAAGTAAAGCGTCGACCGTTTGGTTCGCTGGAACTCGTCCGACATTTCGGACGTCCATGCGAATCCGCCTTGCTCCATGTAGAGCTGCGATCCACCGGAGGACCCGCCGAAACCGGTCCCGAACGAGGTGAGATCGGCAAACTGATCGGCCGAAACCGCGCCTTTGTTCAGGAACGGATGCGCATGAACATCGAGAACCGGCAAACCACTGACATCGACCATGACGACTAGATGACCTCCAGATATGTTGCCCGTTCCCACGGATGTACATGCAGCTCATACGCGGCCAGCTCCGACCGCTTCACGCCAAGGAAGTGCGGCAAGAGCTCTTCGCCGACGGCCCCGGCCACGACCTCGTCGTTTTCCAGCGCATCGAGCGCTTCTGGCAACGTGCGTGGCAAGAATGTCAGGCCGGCGTCCAGCATTTCCTCCACCGACATGACGCCGACATCACCCTGAAATGGAGGCCCGGGGTCGGTCTGCTTGCGAATCCCGTCCAACCCGGCCGCGAGCAGTCCTGCGAGGAAGAGCGCCGGGTTGCAGGAATTGTCGCCCGAGCGGTACTCGATATGCCGCCGGTCACCCACTCCCGGAATGCGCGCCACCCCCGAGCGATTGCCATAGCCCCAGTAGACATTCGCGGGGGCCCAGGAGCCGGGAAGGAGACGTTTGTAGCTATTGACGGTCGGTGAGCCGAGACCGGTAAGCGCGGGAGCATGCGCCAGCAGGCCGCCGAGGAACCACCGTCCGGTCTCCGAAAGACCTTCGTTGTCGGTTGCCCCGAGCGTCAGATCGGTCTCACCATCCTTGTCCCAGATACTGAGATGAACGTGCAGACTGTTGCCGGCCCATTCTGAGTAGACCTTGGGCATGAAGGTGGCGACCCATCCGTTGGCGCGCGCGAGATCGCGCACCGTCATCTTGAGCGCCCAATACCGGTCGATGGCTTCCATCGGCGTGCCATGCTTGACCGACATCTCGTACTGCCCCGGACCGTACTCCTTGCCCAGCTGCCCCACCGGCACGTTCATGGCTTCCAGCTCAGCCACCACATCTGAGCAGAACTGCTGTGCTTCCTGCAATCCGGCGACCGTAAACATGCGCGTGCTGTTGATCGGTGACCATGCGCCGTTTTCGTCGGGTTTGAGGAGATAGAACTCGGGTTCCAGCGCGGCCATGGCGGAAAAGCCTTCATTGGCCAATTCTTCGACCGCCTTCTGCAATCGCGTGCGCGGGCAACCGTCCCACACCGACCCATCGGTGGCGCGCATCCAGCCATTGGCAATCGCCGTCTTCGGAAAGCGTGGCAAAACGGAATAGCTGCCGGGATCGGGGACGACCAGGATATCGCCGGAATCGCCAAGCCAGGTCGCGGTCGGCGCGAAATGATCGAGGATGTCCATCTCCAGGTTCGCTTTGGCGAACACCAGACCGTCGTGCACGGCGCTGCGGAAACCGCTCGGCGGAATCGTCTTGGCCGCGCCCACGCCGCTGTAGTCGTGATACGTGACCCAGAAGTTCTCGATCTCGTCGTCCCGCAGGCGGGTCAACAACTCGTCAGCGTCAACCGGTGCGCTCGGCATAGTCGAATTCCTCTCCTTCTCCAATGCGTTGCAGCAGTTTCGCGAGCAGCGCAGTGCGGGGAACGATGCTGCTCACCAGTATGTACTCATCCGGGCTGTGGTCGAGTCCGCCGACGGGACCGAGCCCATCCAGTCCGGGCGTGCCGGCATGGCAGGCGAAGCTCACATCGGAACCTCCGCCCGTGGCGGCTCCACTCAATGAGAATCCGAGGTCGTTGGCAATCCCGATGGCGGCGGTTTCCAAGCGGCTCGTGCCCTGCGTGTACTCCATGGCGGGACAACCCGAGTTTTCGTCGATGGACACCTTCACGCTGGTGCCCGGCACGTACGCCTGACTTGCCACCCGGCTGATGGCTTCGATGGCCGCATCCAGCTCGGCGTTCGACCAGGCGCGCACATCGAACTCGACCTTCGCGTAGTCGGCCACCACGTTCGGACGACTTCCACCGCAGATCGCGCCCGGATTGACCGTCACACCCGGCGCCATCGCGTTGAGCGAAACGGCATTCACGATGATGTGCGCAAGCGCCAACGTGGCGCTCGCGCCTTTGTCGGGCTCGACCCCGGCATGCGCCGACTTGCCGAACACCTCGACGTTGACCCATTTTCCAGCCTTGCGCGAGGTGACGATATCGCCATTCTCACGAGCGGCTTCGAGGGTGAGCACCGCGTCCATCTGCGGCCCGAGGCTTTCCAAAAGCGGATTGGAATGCCGGTCGTCGATCTCTTCCGCCGAGACGATGAAGAAACTCAACTCTCCGAGCCCATTCCAGCCGGCATGATCGAGCGCGCGGATGGCATAGAGTCCAGTGAGCAGTCCCGCTTTCATGTCACACGTGCCAGGCCCGAGCAACTTGTCGCCTTCGATGCGTACCGGACGTTCCGCGGCGGTTCCCAGGGGAAAGACGGTATCGGCATGACCGAGCAGCATCACTTTGCGCGTGCCAGTACCGTTGCGCACCGCCAGGATGTCATCTCCGGCGGTTGCCTCGGCCAGGCGCTGTACCTCGAACCCGAGATCGGTCAGCTGCGCCTGAAACCAGTCTTGCACCTGGTCGATGCCGGCTTTGTCGTAGCTGCCCGAATCGATTCCCGAGAGGTATCGCAGATCGTCGATGAACTGCCCGGCTTGTGACTCGAGCCAACTGACGATCGGTTCGCTCATGCTTGCGTTCCTTGCTCGCTACCAGCCTGCGTAGGCGGCAACCGCTTCATCCGAGACCGCGCCGTCCAGCACATCGGCAATCGCGCGGTCGAGGATCTCGACCCCCTGCTCGATCGCCTCTTGCTCGATGACCAATGGCGGAGTGATCTCCAGCACGTTGCCCCAATTGCCAGCGTAGTACACGATCATACCGAGTTCCCAGGCGCGATAGACGATCTTTGCGGGCAGGGAGGTGTTCGGTTCCTTGCCGGCGCGGTCTTCGACCAGCTCGACACCGCAGATCATCCCTTTGCCGCGCACATCGCCGACGATGTCGTACTCCATCAGCCGGTTCGTCAGGAGCTGTTTCATCAGTTCCCCGTTTACCGCAGATGCGCGCACCAGATCGAGCCGCTGGATCTCGTCCAGCACAGCCAAACCAGCCGCGCAACTGGCGCCGTTGCCGGCCAGAGTGAACAACGCGCTTCCCGGTTCGAAATCGAGCACTTCGCGCCGGCCGACGATGGCGCTCAACGGCAACCCGCCGCCAAGCGACTTGCCGAGCAATACGAAATCCGGTTCGATGCCGCCGTGCTCGAAGGCGAACCATTCGCCGGTCCGCCCGAGACCGACCTTGATTTCGTCGACCACCAGGTAAATGCCGTGCCGGTCACACAGGGCGCGCAGCTTCGGCATGAAATCGTCTGGCGGCACGATATCCCCGCCATCGCTCTGCACGGCCTCGACAAAGATGGCTGCAACCTGATCTGCGGGGCAAATTGTTTTGAAGAGATAGTGTTCCAGATAGCCGAGACACCGATCGGTCAGATCGGCGCCGTCGCCCCCAAACGGATCGCGGTACGGATTGGGATAGGGAATCTTGGTGACATGCGCGCCGCCAAGCGTCGCACCGAGCGCCGGATGCGCGCTCAACGCCATGGTGGCGTCGTGCGTTCCATGCCAACCGCCGATGAATGAGACGATACGTGGTTTTCCGGTCGCGCGCAGAATCATGCGCTGCGTCGCTTCGGCTGCATCCGAGCCAGCCAATCCGAACCACGCTTTCTTCTCGATCTGGCCCGGCGCCAGATCGATCAGCCGCTCCGCCAGCTCGACCGCCGGCTGGTTGATGCTGGAAAGCAACCCGGACATGGTCGCTCGATCCATTTGGGCGGCGACCGCGTCCTTCACGCGTTGGTTCGAATATCCCAGCCCCGCGGCCGCCCAACCCGCTCCGAAGTCGATGAATCGCCGGTCTGACTCGTCGTAGAGGTATGCGCCTTCACCACGGGCCGCAACGAATGGCGTGTAGCGAATCTTGATGGCGTCCGCCACCGAGCGAGCATCGCGTTCGACCAGGCTACGGCTCATCGATGTTCTCCGCCAGGTCTGTCATTCCGGGCTGTGGCTTTCCTCTCGGCCAGCGCAGCTCTCGTCCGCTCAGCAACCCGGACGGCCGCAGGATCAGCACCGCGATCATCACGACGGCTAGCACGATTTCCGTGAAACCGATCAGTTGAAACGGCAGCAGATTGCCGATCGTCGTTCCATCGGTGCGCTGGGTGTTCAACCAGTTCTCGGTTTGGCGGAGCATCTCGGAAGACAGCGCAACGGTGATCGCACCGATCACCGCGCCACTGACGCTCGCTGCCCCACCGATCACCAGCATGGCCACGATCAGGAATGTCTCGTGCAGGTAGAAGTTGTTCGGCGTGAACTGGACGATGAAGTACGCCCAGAGCGCGCCTCCGATTGCCGACATGCCGCAGCTCAGGGTCCAGGCAATCCAGCGCATCAGCTTCACATTGATGCCAATGCTCGCGGCGGCGTCCTCGTCTTCGCGGCTGGCGCGCAGCTTGAGCCCGATCGAAGACTCCTTGAAGACGAATGCAACCAGAATCGCGAGACAGGCCCAGGCAACGGTGACCCAAAGCGTGGTCTGTTTTGGCACCCCGATCACGACGCGCGATCCGCGCGTCATCTCTTCCCATTGCAGCGCGATGCGATTGATGACGATCAGGAACGCAAAAGTCGCGATCGTAAACGACGCCCCACGCAATCGGACAAACGCGACGCCGATCAAACCGCCCACCACCGCGGTCAACAGGGCCGCGATGAGCAGGGCTACCTCGAACGGGTAGTGCTGGCCATGGATCCACCAGTTTTCCGGCATGTCCGGCAAGGTCATGTTCTTCTGTTGCTGGGTCAACCCGAACCAGAGCGAGGCGTACGCGCCGATCGAGGCGAACGCATACTGGCCAAACGAGCCGAGCCCAGAGTTGCCCATGAACACTTGCAGCGCCACGGTCAACAGCACACTGATGAACATGACCGTGACGACCCGCAGGAAGACCGCGTCATCCCGCACGACGGCGAAAAGCGCAATCAGCACGCAGAGCCCGATCAGGATGACTGGCGTGGACCACTTGGAGACGAGCGCGCGCGTCGAGGCGTTGCCCATCAGCGGGTCTCCCGTGAGAAGGCCGGCTTGATCAAACCTTCTGGCCGCACCAGCAACATCAGGATGACGATGCCGAACATGATCGCGTCACGATAGGCATTGACATCCTGTGGCAGCCAGGTTTGCAGCCCGATCGTCAGGAAGCCAAGGATGTATCCACCCAGAACCGCCCCCTTGATCGACGACAACCCGCCCACTACCGAGGCAATGAACGCGATGAGCACCGGCTGGAACCCGACCGTGGGCAATACCTGGCCGATACGTCCAATCCAGAAGAGCGCAACGATACCGGCCAGCAACCCGCTGATCGCGAACGCCGTCGCAATGACCTTGTTCGCGTTGACACCCACCAGCCGTGTCATCGTGAAGTCATCGGCGGCCGCGCGGAGCGACAAGCCGACGATCGATTTTCTCAAGAAGACTTGCAACGCGATCAGCGCAACGATGCTCACGATCAGCGCGATGATATCGACCACCTTGACACGAATTCCTGCGATCTGCGCGCTCTCGACAAAGATCGACGGCAATCGTGGCGCGCGTGGTCTCGGTGAGATGACGAGTAATGCAATCGCTTGCAACAACGTACTGACCGCGAACGACGTTATCAGCATCGTGGTCGGGCTCGCGTTCCTGACCGGCCGAAAGGCGATCTGATCCATTCCGAGCGCCACCACGATCGCGCAGATCACGCTCAGGACCGCCACGATCAGCCACGGCAACCAGCTTCGCCCGAAGATCAACAGCCCGTAGCCCGCCACCATGATGAGTTCGCCATAGGCGAAGTTCACCAACTGGGAGATCCCGTAGACGATCACCAAACCGAGCGCCATGAGCGCGTAGAGCCCTCCCACCGAAAGAGAGCTGACGAGGTATTGCACGAAATCGCTGAGGGAATCCATGGTCAACTCGCTGTCGGCGCGGCAGCCGGTGTGCCCACCTGACCGCCGCCCAGATAGGTTCGCTCGATATCCGCCTCGGCCCGAATCTGATCCGGCGTACCGGTGAATTCGACGCGCCCGAGATTCAGGAGATATGCCCGATCGGCGATGTTCAGTGTCATGCGGACGTTCTGCTCGACGATCAGAATGGTCATCCCCATGTCCCTCAACTCAGCCGTGAGCTTGAAGATTTCCGACACCAGCAACGGAGCCAGGCCGAGCGACGGTTCGTCCATCAACAGCAACCGCGGCCGTGACATGAGCGCGCGCGCCACAGCCAGCATCTGTTGTTGGCCACCCGAGAGGTTCCCGGCAGGACGATCGAACCGCTCGCCCAGAATCGGGAAGAAGTTGCACCAGCGCTCGATGTCCTGGGCAACCTGCGCCTTGTCGGACATCGTGGCCGCTCCCATTCGCAGGTTTTCGCCAACGGTGAGGGACGGGAAAATGCGCCGGCCCTCCATCACGGGAGCGATTCCCATTCGCAGCACTTGCTCGGGTGGCAACCCGGTGATGTTCCGGCCATCGAAGACCACCGCGCCGGAGCGGGGTTTGACCGCCCCCATGATGCTCATCATGGTGGTCGACTTCCCTGCGCCGTTCGCGCCGATCAAACCAACGATCTCGCCCTGCTCGACCTGGAGGTCGAGATCGCGCACCGCATGGTTCGCACCGTAAAAGACATTCACCTGGGAGAGATAGAGCAGCGTCACGCGGCTTCCTCTGCGCCCAGATAGGCTTCGATTACGGCCGGCTCGTTGCGAATCTGTTCGGGGGTGCCGTCGCCAATCGTCTTTCCATAGTTCAGGACGTGAATTCGGTCGCACAGATTCATGATCAACCGCATGTCATGATCGACGATCGCGATTCCGCAGCCAATCGCCTCGCGAAGCCGCAAGAGCGTGGGGAGAAGGGTCTCGATCTCCGCGTCATTGAGTCCCGCCCCAGGCTCGTCGAGGAGCAGGAATTTTGGCTGGGTCGCGATCGCCCGCGCGATCTCGACCAAACGTTCCTCTCCTTGCGGCAGGACCCTGGCGGGAAGGTCCGCCAAATGCAGAATGCCGAGTTGGCGCATCGCGCGGGTCGCGCGGTCGGCGGCCACGCCGCCTCGGGCTCCGCCCGAAGCCACCACCGCTACCTCGACGTTCTCACGAACGGTGAAATCCTTGAACAGTCGTACGATCTGGAAGGTACGCGCCAGGCCGGCGCGCGCGATCTTGTGCGGCGGCCACCCGGTCATGTCGAGCGTTCCGAGATGCACCGAACCGCTGGTGATATGCAGCAATCCAGTGATGACATTGATCGTGGTGGTCTTGCCCGATCCGTTTGGACCGATCAGCCCCATGATCTCCCCTGGCTGCACGGTGAAGCTGACGCCATCGACCGCGCGCAGCCCGGCGAAATCCTTCGTCAGATCGCGAACGATCAGTGCTCCAGAATCACCGCCCACCGAATCAGTCATGCTGTTCCTGCCTCGAGCGACACAATGTCACGAACACACAACGGGACGCCGGGCCAGCCCGGCGTCCCGAAACTGATTGCTAGAGGTCTGGCGTCCAGGACGGCGCCAGTGTCTGCACAAAGGTCGGCTTCCCGTCGACGACCTCGACGATGAATGCTTCCTTCTGCGGAATATGGCCCGACTCCGCGTCCGACCAGGTGAGCTTGCCGCTCAGCAGATCGAATTCGTGATTCACCATTGCCTGCGCCAGCGCTTCACCGTCGGTTGTGCCTGCGCGCTCGATCGAATCGGCGATGATCTGGATCGTGTCATAGCCCATCGCGTTGAACGAGACTTCCGGCGGGTTGCCGTACTTGGCGGTGAAATCGGCGATGAACTGCTCCATCGCTGGGCCGGCCTCCGGGCCGATGAACGAGTGGGTCGAGATATAGATGTCATGACCGAGCTCGCTGCCGAGCGCGGTATAGAAATCGGCCGTATCCATCGAGTCGCCACCCATCAGCGGCGCCTCGATCCCAGCGGAGCGCAGATCGCGGATGATAGCCGAGTAGTCCGGCATGAGCGCGGAAACGAAGATGACATCGGGCGGCGTTTCGAGCTCCATGATGCGCTGCGCTTGCGCCGACGCCTGCATATCGTTCGTCTGGTAGGTATCCTCGCTGACGACTTCGCCTCCGAGGTGCTCCCATGTGTCCGCGAAGTACTCGCCCAACGACTTGGTGTACTCATTCCCCTGGTCGGCGATGATCGCTGCCGTCTGCCAACCCTTCACCGTGTGCCCGAACTCCGCCGCGGCCGCAGCCATGGTTTGGTTCCACATCGAAACAGTGAACTGCTTGTCTCCCAGCGTGGCCGAGCCATACAACGGCGACGACGCGCAGAACGACACGCCCACCAGGCCAGCTTCCTGCGCGGCCTGCCCTGCTGGCGCGCCATTGTCGAAGTCGCATGGGGTCACCAGGACCTCTGCGCCCCCCTCGATCACTTCGATCGCGGCATTGCCGACCGTGGCCGGGTCGGTCTTGCCATCGACCACCTTGATTTCGAGTGGACGACCGAGCACACCACCGGCTGCGTTGATCTGTTCGACCGCCAGCTGCGCGCCGTCCAACGGCGGCTGGTCATACGCTGCCATCCAGCCGGTCAAGTTGATCGGAGCGCCAATGATGATCGGATCGTCGTCCTGGGCAACGACATGGCCGCTGGCCACTATCGGAGCCAACATGAGCGCGAACGCCGCGAAAAGCATCGAGAGCCGGTTACGCCGCATAGAGCCTCCTTGCATTGGACAGCACCCCGTGACTGGTTCGGTTGCGCCCCTGTTCTACGCGAAGCGGGGGTTTGTGTCAATGTCAACTCGTTTCACGAACCTTGTTTGCGCTTTCCACCGTATGCAGGGCCCTTCCACCTGAAAATTAACCCGCGGTTAACACGAATGAGGTAGCTGCGCGAGAAATGTCTGATGCAGAATTGATGTATTCGCTACGCCGGCGTAGGTGGATAGCGGCCAGAAGCGCTCCGATGCGCATTGCTCGCACGCAGTCAGGAGTACCTTCGATGTCGGAACAGCCGGTAGCAGCCAACAGCAAGAACGCGCAAGCGATCCGGGCCCGCGTGCTGGCGGAATGCCGCCGAACCTATGGCGCAGTGGCCGACGATCTCACCATCCAATCATGGGTGAGTTTGGTGCTCGGACGACTCCTCACAGAGCAGACGCGTGTGACACAATTCGTGCATGTCCTGGCAATGCGTGACATCCGCGAAATCGCCAATCGGCACGTCTCGTCGGAAGCCGCCTGACCATTCAGCGGCGGTTTCGGTTCTGGGGGGTACCCATCCGTGACCGCGCGACGCTCGAACAAGAAAGACCGGGAGCGTCCCTCCGTTTCCACGGTGAGCGTGCCGGACGTCAACGGTGCAAATCCGGCTCATCGGTTACACGTGCTCACGCCCGACTCGCTCCCCGCGCTGTCCTCCGAGCTGTTCATCAACCGCGAGCTGAGCTGGCTCGATTTCAATGCCCGCGTGCTGGCCGAGGCACGCGACCCCCTGGTTCCGCTCCTCGAACGCGCCAAGTTCATCGCCATCTTCTCGTCGAATCTGGACGAGTTCTTCATGATTCGCGTGGCCGGGGTGCTGCGCAAGATCAATGCCGGCGTGACCGAGCCAACGGTCGACGGTCGAACGCCAACTGCGCTTTACCTCGCCATCCGTGAGCGCACCCGCCGGTTGCAATACGAGCAAACGAACATTCTGTTGAAAGAGCTCTTGCCAGAGCTCCGGCGCAACGGCATCGAGATCTCGACTTTCGCTGACGTCACCGAAGCCGAGCGCGCGTCACTGAATGACTTCTTCCACCGCGAAGTCTTTCCGGTCTTGACGCCACAGGCGATCGACCACGCCCGCCGGTTCCCGCATATCTCCAACGACAGCATGAGCTTGATCGTGCTGCTTCGATCGGGCGGCGCGGACAAGCTGGCGCGCGTCAAGCTGCCGAAAGTGCTCCCGCGTCTGGTGCGAATCCCGGATCAGGCCGATTCGAACACCATTCGCTTTGTCTGGCTGGAAGATCTCATCACCGCCCATCTCCACTCGCTCTTCCCGGGACACCAGGCAATCGAGGCGTATCCATTCCATCTCACGCGTGATTCGGATATCGAAATCGACGACGACGAGGACGCGCACGACCTTCTGGCGGCCATGCGAGAGCTGCTGTCCGAGCGAACATTCGGATCGGTCGTCCGCCTGATGGTGGATACGCGCATGCCCGCATCGGTCGTGAACTGGCTCCTTTCCCAGCTCGGCGCGACCGAACGCGAGCTCTATGTCACCGAAGGACCGCTCGCGCTCGAAGACATGATGGAGCTGCTGCGCATCGAGCGCCCCGATCTGAAGGACCCTCCGGCGACGCCCGCGACACTCGGCGGCAACCCTGATCTGGGCGCATGGGGCGTTCCGGATATCTTCGCGGCGATTCGCGAGCAGGACATCCTCGTCCACCATCCGTATCAGAGCTTTGCCATCTTCACCGACTTCTTGAAAGCGGCATCGACCGATTCCGAGGTAGTCGCGATCAAGCAGACCCTCTATCGGATCGGCCGAGACTCTCCCTTGATCCCTGCGCTGATCGAGGCGCGTGACGACGACACGCAGGTCGCCGTGCTCGTCGAGCTCAAAGCGCGCTTCGACGAGGAAAACAACATCAGCTGGGCGCAGCAGCTCGAGCATCATGGCGTCCATGTCGCCTATGGCATCGCCGGGCTCAAGACGCACTGCAAAGTGACGCTCGTCGTGCGTCGCGAGGCCGATGGGCTCCGCCGCTACGTGCATCTTTCGACTGGCAACTACAACGCCGGTACCGCGCGGCTCTACGAGGACTTGAGCATCTTCACGTCAGATGCCGACATTACCAGCGATGTTTCTGAGCTCTTCAATGTGCTGACTGGTTATTCCGAGCAAGAGGAATACCGCAAGATTTGGGTCGCGCCGCGATCGTTGCGTGATCACTTCTTGCGCGCCATCGAACGTGAGATCGTCGCGCACCGCGCGAACGGCAATGGACGCCTCATCTTCAAGATGAACTCGTTGGTCGATCGGGAGCTCATCCGCGCGCTCTACTTGGCGTCGAAAGAAGGCGTGCAGATCGACCTCATCATTCGCGGGGCATGCTGCTTGCGTCCGGGCGTGAAGGGCTGGAGCGAGAACATCCGGGTTCGCAGCGTGATCGGCCGCTTCCTCGAACATAGCCGCCTGTACTACTTTGGCAATGGTGGAAACGATGAGATCTATCTCGGCAGCGCTGATCTCATGGAACGCAATCTCGATCGGCGCATCGAGGTGGTGTTTCCGGTCGAAGACCCGCGCCTGGTCGCATACTTGCGGGATACAGTCATTCCGCTCTATCTGACAGATGTCGAGGATTCCTGGACCTTGGGCAACGATGGCGCCTGGACAATGCTCCGAACGATGGGGGTCGAGTCCCAACATGACGTCCAGGCCGAGATGGTGCAACTCTACACTCGGTCTGGACTGGCGGCCCAACCCTTGACCCACTAGCACGTAACTCGAATCCAGGAATCTGCATGGATCTCTCCCTTGCGCTCAAAGGAGTGCTCATCGGGCTCTCGGTGGCCGCACCGATCGGCCCCATGTCGATGCTCACCATGCGTCGCGCAATCGAGCGCGGTCTCGCCGCTGGTCTTGTTTCCGGTCTCGGTATTGCGTTGGCCGATGCAACCTATGGGGCCATTGCCGCGTTCGGGTTGACGTCGCTTTCCGACCTGTTGATCGACCACCAGCGGATCATTCGGATTGCCGGCGGCATCGCGTTGCTCTTGATCGCCTGGCGCATTCTGCAGAATGCACGCTCACCAGTGGAGGCTCGCACGGAGACAGCGGCCTCGCAGAGCCTGGGGCGCATCGTCGGGTCGATGTTCCTCCTGACGCTCTCCAATCCGACCACTATTCTCTCGTTCGCCGCGATCTTTGGGGGGTTGGGGCTCTCTCTAGGGTCGAGCACCGCCGACTCGGCTCTGCTGGTCGCAAGCGTGTTCGCCGGTTCGATGCTCTGGTGGCTCTTTCTCTGTGGAGTGCTCTCGCGCGTTCGGCACCGGCTCACCCCGACCTGGATCACCCGCGTCGACCTGGCGGCTGGCGTCATCATTCTTGTGATGGCGCTCATTTCACTTGTATCCGGCTTGCGCTAGCGGACTATGCGGGCAGATCGATCCCGCCGTCATCGTCGCTTTCGAACCCGGCAGTAGCAAGCGCGTCGATCACGCCCTGAATCTCGTCACGCAGGTCGATCAGATCGAAGATATCGAGTCCGGCAAGCACTGCGTCGACTTCGGGATCACCCTCATCGGCGCTGGCCGGAACGATGCGGAACTGCACCTCGACGAACCGATCGGCATCGCCGTTCAGATCGCCCGACAGTTCGTCCATGTAGAGATTGAACGTTTCCACGGTTGAGGCCTTTCTGTTGGGAGGCTAGATCTCATCCATTGGCCAGATCGGCCGTGTCAGCCGCTGATACGGAAAGCGAGTGTAGTCGAGCGAGGTCAGCCCAGGGGTATCGACTTCCAGAATTCGTGAAGCGATCGGCATGAACGCACCGCGGAAATGCACAGCTGACTTGAGCGCGATGATCTTGCAGTCAGCTGGCTCGATCCCTTGCGAGCGCAGAATCGCCGTGTCGAGCGACTGCACCCTACGCTCGCAAACGATGACAGTCACCGTATGCCCATAGCGTCCCTGCACGCGCAGCACGGCTGTACGCCCCAGCGTGTCATGCACACCCGCTTCCATTGGACCGTCATAGACGAAATCCCCGTTGCTCAGACGATCAACCGTTGCGACGATGGGAATTGGGTAACCATGCCGCTCATCCGTCTTGCCGCCGAGCATCGTTTCGATGGTTGCGCCTTCGCCCGCCTCGAACGCCAGCGCGACCACGGCTGGGTCGCGGATCGTCGACACGACCGCTCCCTCGGCGCCCAGGTCCATCAGTCCCCAGAGAAGCGACGTTCCGTCCGCGGCGGTCCCGCCACCGGGGTTGTCGCCAAGGTCGGCGAGCACCACCGGGCCAAGCTCGGTCGACATCGCCTCATGGATTGCTTCTTCGACCGTCCAAAGCTCGGTCTTGAACTCTTTGTGGCGGCTCCAAATGTAGTCGGCGATTTCCTGGGCATACGCATCCGCGAGCGTCACGTCACCGTCGGTTACCACGGTCACTGTCATGCCTGGAAACGGACAATCGGCCCATGGAAATGCGAAACAGACGCCAGCAGTCAGCACTCCAGGTCGTGTCTCGATGTCGTGCGCCAGCGCCATGATCGATCTGGTCGGCTCGACTCCCGAGAACTGGCGCGGACCATCGGGAAGCACGGGCAGCTTACGCGATGCCATTATCGGGGCGATCTCGCCGGCAGCCGTGCGCGCTGCGAGCTGCATCGCCTCCTTGCCGCGCTCGGCGTTGTCGATATGCGGATACGTATCGAATGGAATCAGCGCCGTAGGGTTGCTCAGCATCTGCGGACCGACATTTGCGTGCAGATCGAGCGTGGCGAAGATCGGCATGTCGGGACCGGCTGCACGCCGCACCCGCTCCAGAACTGCGCCGTCGCCATCGTCGAACGATTCCGTCACCATGGCGCCGTGCAGATCGAGCACAATGGCATCGGGTCTGCTCGTGCTCATCGACTCCTCGATGGCGCCGACCACGAGCTCGAACACACGATCGGTCACCAGGCCACCCGGAATCGCGCTCGTCGCTATGACCGGGATCAACTCGATACCCAGTTCCTTTGCAGCCGCTACCGCCCCGCCGATGACCGTGTTCGTCCCTGCCAGACCGAGCAATTCGTCACCGCGAAACAATCCGTTCGCTTCGAACTCGTCGAGATCCGTCGGCTTGTCGGCGAAGGTATTGGTTTCGTGGACGATTCCCGCCAGTAACACTCGCATCGTTGAGTCGCACCTTTTCGTTCAATCAGGCCTGATCGGCCAAAATGCTCTCCGGCGGCATTTTGCCAGCTCCAGATTTCACGCGAATCAGGGATACTTTCCACCCCACGATCCGCTATGATCGCTCGGAACGCGGACCGATGTGTCCGTCTATGGATCCGGATGCATTGTTGCATCTGCCGTTTGTGGAGATGGCGGTCGATTCGTGAGGCTTTCCCGACGTTCGGTTATGTCACTCGGAGCTGCGGGGATCGTCACCGGGCTTGCCGGCTGCACCCTGGATGATTCGGAATCGCCAGGAGCGCCGACCAATACCCCTGAGCCGACTCCAACAGCCGAGCTTTCCCCGACGCCCACCCAACCGCCCGTTGCCTCGCCCGTTCCCGGATACGCCGATCCTACTCGCTGGCAGGGCCGCACACTTAACATTGCCGCCTGGGGCGGTGATTACCAGAACGCCCAGAACGAGGCATTCTTCAAGCCATTCGCCGCTGCAACTGGCGCCTCGATCGAAGAGAAGGTTGCCGATATCGGCGCGCTGCGCGATCAGGTCGAATCGGAAGATGTCATCTGGGACGTCATGACCGTACCCATGGAGCAGATGGTTCGACTTGCGCGTGACAGTGTCATCGAACCCATGAACTACGATGTGGTCGACCGCACCCCGCTCTATCCTGACATTGCGCTCGAGTACGGCGTCGGCGTCGCGTATTTTTCGACGACGATGATCTACTCCTTCGATTCGACGGATATCCCTCAGGACTGGGCGGGATTCTGGGATGTCACCGCAGCGACCGAAGGGGAAGACTTGCCACTATCCGAACTGCGGTGCCTGCGGCGCTACCCCATCGGCACATTGGAGTTCGCGCTCCTGGCCGATGGTGTGCCGATCGAGGAACTCTATCCGCTGGACACCGACCGCGCCTTCGCGTCGCTGGACAAGATCCGCGATAACGTTTTGGTGTGGTGGCAGGAAAGCAAGGAGCCGGCCGAACTCGTGGCGGCGGATGCGGTTGGAGCGGCCAGTTGTTGGAACGTGCGCATTCCTCAGCTCGATCTGACCGATGTCGTGCGCATCAATTGGTACCAGGGGATGCTTTCGGCAGACGCATGGATCGTGCCACGCGGCGCGCCCAACCCCGACGTCGCCTTCGACTTCATCAACTACGCGACGCGCGCCATTCCGCAAGCGAACTTCTCGTTACTGGTGCCATACGGGCCGGTCAATATCGATTCCTTCCCGCTGATCCGCAACGATCGGCTCGCCATCCTGCCGAGCGCTCCCGGCAACAAACCGTTGCAGTTCGTCGAGAACTGGAGCTACTGGGCGGAGTACGAAGAACGCCTCACCGTGGAATTCGAGGAGTGGATTCTTTCACCGGAAGGCACTCCGGAGCCAGAGTCGTGACGCCCTTCCTGCATTACGCATGACGAATTGAGCCCGGACGCGATCGCGCGCGGGCTCGTCGATTCTGAGAGGTGGTTCGTTCCGTCTACCCGACAGCGGTCGGCGTCGGCTCCGCGACGGAGGGCGAACCCTCTGCTACCGGCGATGCGATTGGTGATGCCTCGGGAGTGGCCGCGGGCACGTCTTCGATGGCCGGCGGGGCAATCGGCGCGAACTGCAGAACCGCGTTCGCGCTGGCGTCGGTCACCATCATCTGCCCGTTGGCGCCCTGTGTGATGCCAATCGGGCGCTGGAACTGCTCCAATCCGGTGCCGTCCAGGCTGGCAAGGTGGTTGCCTTCGATATCGAAGACCTCGACCGTGCCCGTGGCTGACGAGGTCGCGTAGAGCAGACCGTTGTTGTCGAAGGCCAGGTAAGGCTCGAAGTACGCCTGTCCCTGCCAGGCATCGACGGGCCATTGCTCGATCGGGGTGCCATCCCGCTGGAAGACGCTGATGCGGCCATTGCCAGAGTCGGCCACGTACACCCGTCCATCTGGCCCAATGACGATGCCAACCGGTTCGACGAACTGATTGGGTGCATTGCCAGCACCGCCCCACGAGCGCAGGAAGGTGCCGTCCGGCGAGAAGACCTGCACGCGCTCGTTGCCGGTATCCACTACGAAGATCTCATCGCCGGTCACCGCAATCGAGCGTGGACCGAAGAAGAGACCCGGATCGAGCAGGGCGTCGGGCGAATCGGCCGTGTCTCCGAACGATCCAAACTCGCGGACAGCGTCGCCATTGCTGTTGAGCACGACCACGCGATGGTTCCACGTATCGGCGACATAGATCAACCCGTCGTATCCGACCGCAATGCCAGTGGGGCCGAGACCGTCCTCCGTGGTTCCGAAATTGACCGAACTGTCCAGACCGCCCCAGCTGCCGGCAAACGAGCCGTCGATGCTGAAGCTCTCGACACGATCATTGCCCATGTCGACGACATAGGTGTTGCCAGTGGTGATATCGGCGGCAATTCCGCGCGGATCGTCGAACTGGCCGCGTCCCGCTCCCGGTCCAGGCCGGTCGCTCAGGCTATACGGTCCAGAACTCGGAGACAGCTGATTGGAAATGCGCGGTCCATAGCCGGCGACCGCCGATTCCGGATCGGGGAGCGTAATCCCCTCGCGGAAGAGCAGATATCGCACGCCATCTTCCCAGTGACTGGGAAGGAAGATCCCCTTGAGTACGTTGCCGATCGACGGCGTCGAATACTGCGGCGGGACGCGGTTGCGATAGGGAATCGCTTGCGGCGTGTAGAGCGCCTGATCGATTGCTGCCTGGTCTTGAACAATGACGAGATCGGCGCCGGTCTGACCGGCTGAACCATTGGGAACGATGGTGACGTGCGGGAAGTCGCGGAAGTACCAGCGGAAGGGATTCTTCACGCTCTGTTCGATATCGATCGTGAGCGAATGCCCGCTGGTGGGATCCTCCGGCGAACCGCCGGTCACCGCCAGATCACGCGAAAGATTCGTCATCCTGTTCGCGAATGCGGCCACTGCCTGTGTCGAAGTTCGCTCCGCCAGCAGTTCCGAGCTTCCATCCGCCCGGTAGTAGTTCAGCATGACGGTCGAGCGAATGGTGTAGCACGCCAAGAGCAGGATGACAGCGCCAGCCAGCGCCAGGAGCGGCGTGCGCCATGCCCGCCGTGAACGCGTTCCGGTGTCCTTGTCCGCGCGGGGTAACTGGATGAAGACGAGATATGTCAACGGCGCGACCGCAATGGCAGCGATCATGAGCGCTTCGACTGGCGCGCGTCGAGTCGCTGCTGCTCCCGATCCGGCCGAGCGCGGCGATCAAGGCCAGCACCGCCAGCAACCATCCAAAGATGGTGAGGACCAGCATCGCCGCCTTGCGGCCGGAAATCTCCCGCCAGTCGACGGCTTCCAGCAATGCGCCCGCGCCATAACCGCCCCACAGCACCAACGGCAGGACCACCAGGACCGCCTGCGAGGCCGATCGGCCGGACGAGAAGCTGAAGAGGACGAGCGAGGCAACGAACCAACCGAGGAAGAGCGAGCTCAAGCGCCCCGGGCCCTCCTTACCTTCGACTGCGAATCCAACGAGAGCGCAAACCAGCGCCAGTATCTCGTAGAGCAAGATCACGAGCAGGAAGTACTGGGTCGGAATCGAGCTCTCGCTGGTGACGACCATGCGTCCCCAGCTCGAGATCGTTTCCGGAATGCCTTGCAGCGCGCTGAGCGAACTGAACCCGTGGGTAAAGAAGATGAGCAGTGTTCCAAGGAAGGTCAGGCCGAGGATCAACAGATCATGCATCCCCGAACGCAGCCCATCGACAGCGGTTCGCGCGGCGCCTTCGCCTTTGGAGTCGACCAACCACGCGGCCACGAACCCGACGACCATGCACAAGAGCACCGAAATCGAGGCGGGTCCCGAAGCGAACATGCCACCCAGCCCCAACCCGATGCCGGCGGCCCACCAACCAGATGGGTTTCGCCCATGGTAGAGCAGGCTGACGAGCAAGAGCATCGCGAAAAACGCGATCAGGACAGGAGCTTCCGCGACACGCGAGGCGTAGAGCATGGTCGGCGAGAAGGTCGCCAGCACGGCCATGCCCATCGCTTGCGCGCGGCCAACAAATGGGCAAAGCGCCAGCGCGAGCAAGACAATGCCGGCTCCTGCCAGCGCTGCTACAAACCGAGCCACGCTATCGGTCGCGCCGAAGAGGAACATCGAGCCAGCTTGCGAGCAGCATGGCAGGTTCGAGACGGGTGAGATGCTCTCCCGGCGCCAGCGGGCGACCATCGAGGAACGAGAGCGCCTGGAACGCCCGGTTCGCTTCGCCAGAGGAAAGCGGCACATTGCCCAGGTGGAACATCCGCAACGCGAAGCTGACCAGCGTCAGGACAACAGCGCTCGCCTTCCACCAGGAGACCGAGGTGAGATCGATCGATCGCCCGGCGTCCCGTTCGTATGTGATGTCAGCAGTTGCTTCGGCCACGCGAAACCTTTCTCGGCGGGGAGGCTATTGCGAATAGCGAATCGAATTGAAGAGCGGAATCAGGTCGTTCCGCACATAGAGTTGGAACCCGGTGGTTCCGATCTGCCAGTCGAGATCCCGATACATCAGCAACCGGTAGAGTCGCAGTTGATTGTCGATCTGCTCCTCGCCTTCGATGGTGTCGAAGATCGAGCTCAGAACATCGAACGGTCCGTGTGGCTGATCGCTGGACTCCCAAGCGCTTCGCCCAGGCGGAAGCTCGGGAGCAAGAGCAAACCCTCGGTAGATTTCCTCCGGGAACCACCAGCGCAAGACATAGTCGGTCGCGGTGTAGTTGGAGAGGAACTGCGACGACATCCCGCTGTTCCCGTCCAGCAGAAGAACCGGCGCATTCCCGGGATCCTGGGTGAGCGACGCTCCGATGAAGCGGGCGTTGTCGTAATTGCGCAAGTACCACTGGAACGGCCAGGAGACTTCGCTGTCGTACCAGATTTCCAATCCCTTTCCGCCTGTCAGTTCCTCGGACAGCGCGCCGATTTCGTCCATGACCCGGGTAACATCGGGCGACGTCTGGGTATAGATCAGCATGTCCTGGGGCACATCGCCGTCATGCATGCTCAGGTGCCAACCGGCGTGCACTTGCAGCAGCGAAAGCCCGATCACGACCGCGGCGACCACCGCGAGCGCGGTGCGCTGGATGCCTCTCCAGACCACCCAACCGACGATCAACGCTGCCGAGAGCAGGAACGGCACCGCCAGCCACCACCAATGATCGGCGGCCGACTCTGTTACCACCCGGCGAAGGCGTGTGATCGAGTCATCCGGAACGTCGAGGAACTCACCGTAGGTCAACGGCGCAGCAATCCAGACGAACGCCCCGCCGATCACAAGCAGGCCCGCCGTAAGCGCCCAATCCCGGAGGGTCAAGCCGAGTATGGTCCACTGGCCGGCGGCCTCCTCCACATTGCGATCCTTCGCCCGCAACCCCAGATCGATCAGCGCGCCAACCATCGCTCCGGCAAGCAGTACGCCGGGCAACGAGATGTGCACCACCAACCAGGGCATCTTTTCACCGCCGAACGAGAGTCCGGCGAAGATGGCAAGAAACCAGATCGACATGAAAAGGCGGAAGAAGAGTTGCTTCCCGCCGGAGAATCCCACCAACGAGGCTCCGGAACGGATCATCGTGACGGCCACCAACAACGCGCCAAGCACGCAGACGATGTAGTCGTATTGGGGAAGGAGCAAGATGAAATAGAACCAGGGCTGCTCTCCACGGCGGACATCGTGTTGCCCCAACCAATAGAGCAGCGTCCCGTCTGTATCGATCGTGGACGAGCGCAGCCCCGCCATGTTTGTGAAGAGACTGGTGTAAAGCGGAACGAAGACTGCCAGGTAGGCGAAGATCGCCAGGTAGAGTCCGGTCTTGTCCGCCCACAGTGCGCGCACGGCGCCAGTGACCGAAAAGCCGTCCTCCGGCGTGTAGTAGATTCGTCCGTCCCTGGGCGTGGCCTCGAGGTGGTCGGCGGCGACCTGGTCTGCTTCGATCGCCTGTCCCGGTCGCTTGTGGATCAGCACCCACCAGAGCCCGACCAGAAACGCGATCGTCAGGATTGTCGCGCCAATGATCAGCGGATTGGTCAGGAACATCTTGTAGTAGGCGTTCTGCTGCGCTTGCGTCGGGTTTTCCCAGGGGATATCGAGCAGCTCGTCCTTCGTGGCATGCGGGATCAGCGCGTAGAGCAGCAGCATCCCGATCAGATAGGCGGCGTTCACGCCCAGCAACTCCCAGGCTCTCCGATCGCCGGTGCGTCGGAAACCAGTGAATTGCTCGATCATCAACGCGACATAGAGGAAGCCATAGAAGATCGCGACGATGGCGAAAACGATCTCGTGATTCGTGAAGAGGAACGCGAGCGTCGCTGATCCGGTGATGAGCCAGACCCGGCTGGGGCGATCGAGATAGCGGAAAATGCAGATGAAAAGAAGAAGCGTGCCGCCCAGTGTGTAGATGTCATGCCGGATATAGCGGCTCTGGTAGAGAATGGAGGGCGAGATCAGCATGAAGAAGCTCGCCGCCAGCGCGCCGTACTTGCCCAGAAAGCGCGGAGACCGCAAGAGCCAGGGCATGGCCACCAACAAGACACCAAAGAACGCCGCGCCGTAGCGGGCTGTGGCATCTGTATCGCCAAACAGCAGATAGATCAGCGCTCCGAAATGGAAGAGAAACGGCCCGTGCATGAGCGGGTCGTGGCGATAACCGTCCCCAACGTAGTAGACCCACGAGTAATAGGCGTGTAGCGACTCGTCGTGGTGGAGCGCCTTTTCGCCCAAATTCCAAAAGCGCGTGCCAATGGCAAGCGCGATCATGAGCAGATAGGCGACAGTCTCCCAACTGACTGAGGAGGGCAGCATGCGCCGTTTTGCCGGCGCGGACTTCGCGAAGACGGGCAGGCTGGTCACCTGCGGCGCGGCAACCGCTTCGACCGCCAACGTTTCGGCAACAGGTTCTGCGACCGCGGAACCGCGGCGCCGGCGCGGGACCGGCTGTAGGGAATGCTCCTCGCCGACTTCGTCGCCCTCGTTCGTCGCGCTCACCAGGACCGGCGCTTCATGCAGATCGCCGTTCGATCGATCGTTAGACACCGCACCGCCTTCAGAAAACACAAAAAAGCATGGAACGATAACACCATCCCGCCCCAGGCTCCGGGCGAGTATACGATGGAAGGCTCCGGCGGTCGCTCCATGCAGCTCCGCGCCGCTCCAGTTCGAGCGCAGCTGATTGCCCAGACACTGGATTTGGTCACCGAGCACTAATCAACGATGGATTTGACTGCTCCCGACTGTGCGAAACGCGCATCAGACCATCTGATTCGCTCACGATTTGTTCACATTGAACACAATCAAACACTCAATTCGTTCTTCCGCCACATTTCGATGATGCAATGTGCTCGATACAGTGCGCAGTGTTCATTCGATCCTACCGGCAGGAGGAAGATCGTGGAGCTCAATACCGGAAACACCGCATGGGTTCTCATGTCATCTGCGCTCGTGATGTTGATGACACCAGGGCTAGGGTTGTTCTACGGCGGACTTGTCCGCAAGAAAAACGTGCTTTCGACGCTGATGCACAGCTATTTCATTCTCTGCCTCATCGCCATCGTCTGGGCGCTCTGGGGCTATTCGATCGCGTTCGGCGGCACAGGGCGATTCATCGGCAATCTCGACTACATCGGTCTACGCAACGTTGGTGTGGAACCTGGCGCGACCGGCGTTCCCGCCATGGTCTTCATGTTCTTCCAGATGATGTTCGCCATCATCACAGTGGCGCTCATCTCCGGCGCGTTCGCCGAACGGAAGAACTTCAAGGCCTTCATCGTCTTTGCGATCCTGTGGTCGACATTGGTCTATTCCGTGGTTTGCCACTGGGTATGGGCCGCGGGGGGCTGGCTCCTCGACTACGGCGCAATGGACTTCGCCGGTGGCACCGTGGTGCACATCGCATCGGGGGTCACTGCGCTCATCGCCGCGTTTGTCATTGGCCGCCGCGCCGGAGTCGAGAAGGAAGGCTTCACGCCGCATGACATCCCCATGACCCTGATCGGCGCCGGTCTCCTTTGGTTCGGTTGGTATGGCTTCAATGCTGGAAGCGCGCTCGCCGCGGATGGCCTCGCTGCCAACGCGTTCGTCGCAACGACCCTCGCCGCCGCCGCCGCCGGGCTTGCCTGGGTCGGAATGGCATGGATCCGCACCGGGAAACCGTCGGTATTGGGATGCGGCGTTGGCGCGGTCGCGGGGCTGGTGGCCGTCACTCCAGCTGCCGGTTACGTGAGCCCGCTCTCCTCGATCGCCATCGGATTGGTTGGCGGCATCGTCTGCTTCTTCGCGGCGGAGCTGATCCGAGCCGGCGGCCAGGTGGACGATGCGCTCGACGTATTTGCCGTGCATGGCGTCGGCGGCATCTGGGGAGCGTTGGCCACTGGCATCTTTGCTGATGCGTCCCTCAATGGAATCGGCTCGGATGGACTGCTCTACGGCAATCCGGAACAACTCGTGAAGCAAATCGTCGCGGTGGTCGCAGTCATCGCCTATGTCTCGGTGGTCAGCTTCGTCTTGCTCAAGATCGTGAATGCGGTCTTCGGGCTCCGCGCATCCGAGGATGCGGAGTCCGCTGGTCTCGATCTCTCCCTCCACGGCGAGACGGCCTATCAAATGTAGGGGGATCGACGTTCGATCCGCTCCGTGGCAGCCGGCGACTCATGTCGCCGGCTGCTGTCGCGTCGTCGAGAACGCGGCGAGGCAATCGGTCGACCCACAAGCACGCGCGTCCGGTTAGCCAAAATGACGAAAACCGGCAGCCGCCATCGTCAGTGGCTCGCCATCGCCAAAGAGACGCGCTTCGACGACTTCTGCAACGAGGACGATCGAGTCGCCAGCATTGACATACTCGCGGATCTCGCACGCCAGCGCGCCCAGACTGTCCGCCAAGGCGAGGCCGCCCGACTCCATGGAGACGACGTCGAGCGCGAACACGTCGATCTTGTCACCGACGCGGATTCGTGGGCGGCCGAGATTACCGGCCAGTTCTCGCTGATCGTCTCGAAATGGACCGATGACGAATCGCCCACTCGCTTGCATCAACGGCAGCGTCGAGCTTGCCTTCTCGACCGACAGCATGAGCATCGGTGGATCGAACGACGCCTGGCTCACCCAATTCGCGGTGAAAATGCCCCGTTCACCGTCAAGCTCCGACGTCACCCAAAACAAGCCATAGGTGAATGAGCGCAACAGTCGCTTTCGTGCGTCGGGATCCAGCATGGCGGCTCAGCCCCGCGCTGCTGCCCCAAGCTCCAGCGAGAGCATCGCCGCATTGACGATCTGGTCGGCGTCGATGCCGGTCTGGTGGTAGAGATCGGCTCGCGTGCCCGACTGGCCGAACTCGTCCACTCCCAATGGCACCACCGGCACACCAAAGACCGAGCCGAGGAAGCTCATGGCATGGGAGGCGCCGTCTTGCACGGTCACGATGGGCGCGCGTCGTTCATCGAGCGGTATCAGCGTTTCCAGATGCCCCAGGTCGAGTGTCGCGCTGGCGTCGCGCAACAGCGCCCGGCGCGAGTCTTGCAAGCTGGCGAAGAGCTTGTCCGCGCTGGTGGTGACAATCACGTTCGCCGCAACGCCTTCTTCGTGCAACCGGTGTGCCGCTTCGATCGCTTCCGGCGCCATGATGCCGCCAACGAAAATGTTGACCGCGTCCGATGCCGGCAATTCGGGGGCATGGATGGTGCGGTCGATCAGGCGATAGCCGCCTGCCAGCACCTGTCGCCGCAGCTCGGCTTCGCCGAAACGCGCCAGCGGCTCCTGAATCAGTGCCTGGTCGACCGGCTTGGTCGAGAGTCGCAAGTAGGTGGACAGCCCATGCTCTCGATCGCTGACCTGCGCAATCGCTTCGAGCAGGATCCATTCCAACTCGGTCGCGAACGCGGGTTCGTAGAGCACAAGACCGGGCAGCTCCATCCCGATCGAGGGTGTGATCGTGCTTTGGTGGGCGCCGCCTTCCGGGCTGAGCGAAACGCCCGCCGGGGTGCCGGCGAAGATCATCTTCGACCCCACATAGAGGCTGTAGATGAGCGCATCGAGACCGCGACAAACGAACGGGTCGTACACCGTTCCAATGGGGATGAGATGCTGACCCGTCAGTTCATATGAGAGCCCGAACTGCCCCAGGCACATGAAGAGATTCATCTCGGAAATGCCGAGCTCGATGTGATGCCCTTCGGGCGACGGATGCCACTTCAGCATCTGCTGGCCGCCGATCTCATAGACCGGGCCTTCTTCGAAGGCGAAGACGCCGGCTTTGTTGATCCAGCCCGAGAGATGGGTCGAGGTGGCAACGTCAGGAGACATTGTCACCAATCGATCTCGCACGGCTTCGATATCGGCCAACCGGGCCAGGGCACGGCCCAACGCCTCCTGGGTGGACGTCGTTTGCGGATGCCGCGCATCCAGAGTGGAAGGCAGCGTCGCAGGATCGAACACCGGGCCTGCCTCGCGGCTCACAGTCAGGCGGTCGGCCGCCGCGCGGGCCAGTTGCCAGGCGGCGGAATTCTCAGGCAGCCCTGCCCAGACATCTTCGATGCCATCGCCCAGGGTCGGCAGCAACGCATCCATTTGCGACTGAGTCAGCAGCAGCGAGTGATTGAGCGGATCGCCTGCCATCGGCAATCCCCACCCCTTGACGGTATAGGCAAACACGACCGCAGGTGCGTCCACCACCGCGTCTGCCTGGTGGAACACCTCGATGAGTTTCGGCAGGTCATGTCCACCGAGATTGGCTATCAGCTCACGCAAATCGTCGTCTGGTGTGGATTTCAGAGAACGAAGAATGTCTGCGCGATAGGCGGCATCGGCCACCGCGGAAATGCGCGAGCGAAGCTCGGCGCCATCCTTGAGTCGAATGAGGGCTTGATACTCCTCATTGCTCATTTCGTCGATGCGTCGTCGGAGCGCGCTCCCACCAGGTCCAGCCATTGCCGCTTCGAGCTGGGTGCCGTACTTCGCTTCGAAGACCTTCCACCCCGCGCCAGCGAAGAGCGCCTTCAGCCGATCGGCGCGCACCCCCGGAATGACCCGGTCGAGGCTCTGACGGTTGAGATCGACGATCCAGATCACGTTGCCAAGACCGCGGATTGCTTCCTCGGCAACCGTTTCCCAGACGTTTCCTTCATCCAGTTCGGCGTCGCCCATCAGTGCGACGAAGCGGCCAGAAGTAACGGCGTCTTCGCCCCAGTGGAGCTGGGCATACCTGCTGGCAAGCGCGGCATAGACCGGCGCGACAGCGCCAAGCCCAACCGAGCCGGTCGAGAAATCGACCGGATCCGGGTCCTTGGTGCGGCTGGGATACGCCTGCAGGCCCTTGTATTGCCGAAGGGTTGGGAGATAGTCCCGATCCAGATTGCCGAGCAAGTACTGGGCGGCGTGATACGCCGGCGAAGCGTGGGGCTTGATCGAAACGCGGTCACCCGCTCGCAGGAAATTGAAGTAGAGCGCCGTCATGATCGAGATGACCGAGGCGGACGACGCCTGGTGGCCACCGACTTTGGTCTTTTCCGGGTTCGGGCGTACGTTGTTGGCGTGGTGGATCATCTGCGTCGAAAGCCAGAGCATCCGACGCTCGATTGCTTTGAGGGCGTCGAGCTCCTGCGCATCGATGGCGGGGAGCTCGTGGGTAATGTTGACGTCTGCGTCAGCCAACGGAACGATCCTTTCCCGGGGAGAACTCAGCGTTCAATCGCTGTCGGTAGTATGCCCGATTGTGAGCCATTCTCGGATGGGCTGGAAATCAGCTTTCGCTGGCCAAACGGATCTCGAAAAGGGTTGGCCAGAGTTTGCCGGTCACGTAGACCGTTTCGGTCTCCGGGTTCCAGGCGATACCGTTCAAGACGTCGACCGGCTGCCCAGATGCAACCACGTCCTGGGTGAGCGCAGCGAGATCGAGCCAGTCGATCACCGCGCCCGTTTCTGGATCGATCCTGGCAATGAAGTTGGTCTGCCAGACATTCGCCCAGATGACACCATCGATGTACTCGAGCTCGTTGAGATGTGAGATCGGGTTGTCGCCGTCGTGGACGCTGATCTGCTTCGTGACTTCGAATGTCTCTGGGTCCCGGTAGTAGAGCTGGTCGGAGCCGTCGCTCATGATCAGGGACGTACCGTCGTGCGTCAGCCCCCAGCCCTCGGTATCGTAGGTGAATGAGCCCGTTTGCTCGAAGGAATCCCTGTCGTAGACGAAGGCGACACCGGTTTGCCAGGTGATCTGATAGATCGAATCGCCAAGCACGGTGACGCCTTCGCCAAAGTACTCGCTGTCCAGTTGGCGCCGCTCTAGCACTGCTCCGGTTTCCAGATCGACCAACCGCAGCTCGGAACGCCCGTTCAGACCGGTGCCCTCATAGAGTTGTCCGTCGACGAGAATCAATCCCTGGGTGAACGCAGCGGGGTCATGCGGATACTCGTTCACGACCTCGTAGGATCGAACAGGGGCAACCGGAATGATCGTGGGAGCTTCGGCGACCACGGTCGCAACCATGGCCGCTCCTGCAATGAGACTGAGAAGGAGCGCGGCGATGCGCTGCCAAACCACGTTCCGGCTCGCCTTACTCGGCCGCCCCGATTGGGGAGCCATTGAGATCGACGCTCACGCGCTGTTCTTCGACAGCGCCATCGAGCGAAATCGGCTCGTCGGGAGCGTCGCCGGGACGAGGACCGAGAATCGCAGTGACCTCAGTGGCATCGAGCGTTTCCTTTTCCAGCAAGGCCTGCACGAGCAGTTCGAGCTTGTCCCGGTTCTCGCTCACCATCCCGATCGCGCGGCCGAGTGAGCTCTCCACCAGCTCGCGCACGGCCTGATCGAGCCGGGTTGCGGTCGCATCGGAAAACGCTTTCTCCTGGACGATCTCGCGACCGAGGAAGACATGCTCCTCACCCGTGCCAAGATAGACCGGGCCGACATCCTCGCTCATACCCCAGAGGCCGACCATGCGGCGAGCAAGCGCCGTCGCCTGTTTCAGGTCGCTTTCGGCACCAGTCGTGATTTCGTCGAACACCACGATCTCCGCTGCTCGCCCACCCAGCGCGGTGTCGATGCGCCCGAGGAGGTAGGTCTTGGAGACGTTGTACCGATCTTCCTCTGGCGACTGAATCGCCACACCGAGCGCGCGGCCGCGTGGAACGATGCTGACCTTGCGCAGCGGGTCGGTGCCAGGTGTCAGGTGCGCGATCAGCGCGTGGCCGCCTTCGTGATACGCGATCACCTTGCGGTCGTCGTCGTTCATGATGGCCGCGCGCACGGTTCCCAGCAGGACCTTGTCGAGCGCGTCCTCGAAGTCGCTCTTGTCGATGAGCTTCTTGTTGCGTCGAGCGGCGGTCAGAGCAGCCTCATTGACCAGGTTCGAAAGATCGGCGCCTGAGAAGCCGGTGGTTCCCTTCGCGAGACTTGAAATATCGACATCGGCTGAGAGCGGAATACCGCGCGAGTGGATCTTGAGGATCGATTCTCGGCCCGCCCGGTCTGGCAGCCCGATCGTCACCTGCCGGTCGAAGCGGCCAGGGCGCAGCAGCGCGGGATCCAGCACGTCGGGACGGTTGGTGGCCGCCATGATGATCACTTCCTGGTTGGTGTCGAATCCATCCATTTCGACCAGGAGCTGATTGAGCGTCTGCTCGCGCTCGTCGTTGGAGCCACCGAGCCCGGCGAACCGCTGGCGCCCAACGGCGTCGAGCTCATCGATGAAGATGATGGCCGGCGAGTTTGCTTTCGCCTTTTCGAAAAGGTCGCGCACCCGGCTGGCGCCGACACCGACGAACATCTCCACGAACTCAGATGCTGAAATGCTGAAGAAGGGAACCCCCGCTTCACCGGCGACGGCGCGCGCCATGAGCGTCTTGCCGGTGCCCGGAGGGCCGACCAGCAACACGCCGCGCGGCAATCGAGCGCCGAGCTGGTGGTATTTCGCGGGATTGCGCAGGAAGTCCACCACTTCCGTCAGCTCGCGCTTGGCCTCTTCTTCACCCGCAACGTCGGCGAACGTCACTTGCGGCCGCTCTGGATCGTGTTGCCTGGCGCGGCTACGGCCAAAACCGAAGACATTCTGTTGGCCGCGCGTCATCTGGCGGCCCATGAAGAGGATCAATCCAAGGAAGAGCAAGATCGGCAAGAAGCTGACCAGCAGGCCGGTCCAGAGTGAGCTGGACTGCTGCTCACCATTCACCACAACGTCCTGGGCGGCGAGCTGATCCATCAGTTGCTGGTTGTTGGTCTGAACAACCGGCGGAATCGTGGCCTTGAGCTGATCGGTTTCGACGTTGTCCGAACCGCTGGCCGTTTCGATCTCCTGGTCGGTCTTGTTCCAGTAGACCGGATCTTCCAGTTCCACCCGAATCGACGAATCGGTGATGGTGGCTTCCTTCACATTGCCAGCGTCGATCTGCGCAGTCACGACCGAATAGGGCACCGAGGTGGTGGACGAATCGGAACGTGGAACAAAGTTCTGGTAGAGATACCAACCGACCAGCGCCAGAATGAGGAGGCCGATCAGCCAGCTCGGAACGCGTGGACGCGTCGAGCCGGGCTCGCCGTCCTTGCCTTCCTTGTTGTCACCGCCACCGCGGTTCCAGACACGATCGATCCAGCTTTTCTGATCGTTTCCGTTCTTTCCTGAGTTGTCTTGCATTCGGTGTGTCCATGTAGGTGTAAGCGGTCGGGGAAAAATGGGCAGGATTCGCATCGATACGGCCGCGCTACCAGCGCACGTCCGTCCTGTGCGGCCCCACGTGGGCGCAAGCGCACGCGGTCGATCCGCGAACGCAGTCATCGCAAGGCGAAGACGGCATCCGTCAGAACCTGAAGTATATACGCCGCCCGATTCCCATCCTACCCCCGAATGGAGCAATTCTTCGCGCTTCTCATCCGCTTTTCGATGGTCTGTGAGGATTCGGGGCGCGTTTCGATGGCTTTACTCGGGATCATCGGTGATGAGGCGCCACCACGCGGGAACCGACCAGGGATCTTCTTCCTCGTGCGCGAAGCCAATCCATTCCACTTTGCCGGATGCCCGCAATGCGGCCGGAATCACCTGCCCGTGTATGACCAGCCGCGCGTTGTTCTCGTTTTCACCCCATTCGGATATGGCCTGCTGGTATGCGATCTCGCTCTGAGGATCGAGGTGCATGACCTCGATGAACTGGGTGGTGGTGAACTCGTCCGCTTCGACCCGCTCGAGCAGCGAGCGGACATATGGGGTCAGAAAGACGATCAGCTCGTCGACCTTGTCGTTGGAAACTTGTCGTCGTTCACGCATCGTGCACATCCCACTCGTCGGCGTGCTGCTTCCGGGCCGTAGAATCCGCCCAGGAGGAAACGCCATGTCGCTCGAAACCAGCTCGAATTCGTTCCCGGCCACCGCAGAAGCCGTTGTTATCGGCGGCGGGGTCAATGGTCTGTCCGCCGCGTACCAGCTTACCCGCAAGGGGATTCGACCGGTCGTTCTGGAACGCGCGCATATCGGCGCGGGAGCCACCGGCAAGTCGGGCGCGCTCGTGCGCGCGCACTACACCAATCCGCAGGAGACACAGCTCGCGCTGGCCAGCATGCGTATCTTCCGTGGCTGGGCCGAGCAGGTCGGAGCCGGCGATCCCGGGTTGGAACAGGTCGGCTTCCTGCGCCTCGTCTCCCCGGACGACGAAGAAGCGCTGCGCAGGAATGTCGCGATGCAACGCGAACTGGGCAGCGACACCATGATCGTGACCCGCGACGAAATCGCGTTCATCGAACCGTTCATCGACACCAGCGACATCACGGTCGCCGCATACGAACCGTCTTCCGGGTTCGCCGATTCGAATGCGACGGCCTTTGGTTTTGCGCAGGCCGCCTCGAAGCGAGGTGCGACGATCCTGACGGGTGTGGAAGCGACCCGCATCGTCACCGAAGGAGGCAAGATCACCGGGGTCAAGACGACACATGGGGCCATCGCGACTCCCATCGTCCTGGTCGCCGCCGGGGCGTTCGCAAACCGCCTGCTGCTGCCACTGGATATCGATCTCGGGCTCTTTCCTCGCCGGTCTCGCGTCGTGATCTTCCGTCACCCCTACGATCTGCCAACCAATCGTCGGCACCGTGTGGTGATCGATTCAGTCAACAGTGCCTGGATTGCCCCGGTCACGCCGACGAGCACACTGATTGGCGTCACGGTGGGAGACCGGGACGGCACCGATCCGACAGATTTCGAGGAGACGCTGGAGCAGTCATACATCGATCTTGCCCGGCGCACGCTGGCTCGACGGTTTCCGGCCTTCGCGAACTCGACCATGCGTGGCGGCTGGACGGGTGTCTATATGCAGAGCCCAGACGGTCATCCGATCATCGACAAGCTGGATCAGATCGACGGACTGTTTGTCATGGCGGGAGACAGCGGCACGTCATTCAAGACTGCACCGGCTATCGGGTCGTGTTGCTGCGATCGCCGATGGCGAACCACGCTTCATGGACATGACGCTATTCCGTGCCAGCAGATTCGCGAAGGCAAAACCCGGATCGACGAGTTTCACAATACGGCGAGTCGCCGGAAGAGTCGATCGTGCGGTGAGAGTCCGGGGCTTTGAGTCCGGAGTCCAAAGTCCAGGGTCCAGTGCCACTCGACACACTCCACACCGGACCATTCACGACTGGCCACTGACGACTGACAACTGGCTACTGACAACTGACAACTGACAACCGACAACCGTCTCACCTAGTCCCGATCGCGCTGGAGCGCCGCGTAACTCTCGTAGCGCTCCGGGGAAACGGACCCGGCGGCGACGGCATCGAGCACGGCGCATCCGGGTTCGGTCAAGTGACGGCAATCGGCATAGAAACACTGCCCGAGATAGGGCAGGAACTCCCGGAAGCGCTGGTCGAGCAGTTCGGGAGCAACCCCGTGCATGGCGAGCGAGCGAATCCCCGGCGTATCGGCCACGAACGTCGTACTGTCCAGATTGATGAGCTCAGCCGAAGTCGTCGTATGTCGGCCTTTGCCGGTGGCGTCAGAAATGGCGCCGACATCGCGAACCCGTTCGGCCCCGAGCGCGTTGAGAATGCTCGATTTCCCGACACCGGACGGACCGGTAAGCACGGTCGTCTTGTCCTGCAGGGCTGCGCGTAGCTCGGGAATGCCGGCGCCGCTGCGTGCGCTGAAGTAGAAGACCGGATAGATCGATTCGTAATCCCCAAAGATCGAGCGGGAGAGAAGTCGACCGTCGGGCAGGGTCTCGTCGAGGTCGATCTTGTTGACCCCGATCATCGCTGTGAGCCCGCGGTCCTCCGCCAGCACCAGGAATCGGTCGAGCATGCGGCGATGCGGCTCAGGATGGCGAACGGCAAAAACGAACAAGGCTTGATCGAGATTTGCCAGCAGGATCTGGTCGCTGACTGTCGAACCCCGTTGCGGCCGGGTGAGCACCGATCGCCGTTCGGCCACCGATTCGATACGCGCCTCTCCATCCCCAACATCGACGATCTGCACCCTGTCGCCCACAACGACCGGGTCAGAAAGCTGGCGTCCTCGCTTTATCGAACCCTTCGGCGTCGCCAGCCAGACAGCGCCCGTGTCCGGCACTTCCACCGTGAACCATTTGCCATGGGCACGCACAACCACACCCTCCATGAGGGTGGCACTCGTTTGTTCCGTGCTGCTCATGCGGGGGCCATCCGCCCAATCAACTGGTCATCATCCTAGCCAAACTGACAGGTCCTCTTTTCCTCGCTTCGAGGGGAGTGTACGATTCATAAGATGCTAGAATCGTGTAACTTCGCAACCGTCATGCCCGGATCGATGAAACGCCGCTGGCGATTGCGGTGGGGTACCTAATGGAATATTTGCTCCTTCTCGCGCGAATCGTGCTGGCGATAACCTTTCTCGTATCCAGCATCGGCAAATTCCTCGATCTCAAGGGTTCTCGGAAAGCAATGCGCGATTTCGGTCTACCCGAGTCGCTTGCAGGCCCGGCAGCAATCGGGCTGCCGATCGTAGAGCTCATCACCGCGGTGTTGCTGATTCCAACCAGCACTGCCTGGTGGGGCGCAATTCTCTCCTTCCTTCTCCTGGCCGCGTTCATCGGCGGAATCGCCTACAACATGAAGCAGGGACGCGCGCCGGACTGCCACTGCTTCGGGCAGATTCATTCGGAGCCCGCTGGGCCCCGTACACTGATTCGCAACGGGCTCTTGGCCCTCGTGGCACTCTTCATTATTCTTTTCGGCACGGATCGTTGGTCGTTTTCGCATGGTAATGCAGGTGTGAGCCTGCTGGGATGGATGGGCGATTTGAGCACCTTCGAAATCATCGCGACAATTCTCTTCATCGCACTCATTGCGGCGGTCGCCGCAATCGGCTACATCCTGGTCCACCTGCTGGGGCAGAACGGGCGGGTGCTGCTGCGGCTCGACGCCATCGAGGCGGCCCAGCAGAATGCCCCCGCCGCCGGGATTGCCGCTGCTCCCGCAGCGGCTCCTGCCACGCCGGCTCTCGGTCTCGCCGTGGGCACGCAAGCGCCAGCGTTCAAGCTGGAAGGGCTCTTTGGGGAGACGCAAACGCTCGACGCGATCCGCTCGAACGGTCTGCCGACGATGCTCCTCTTCACCGATCCGACCTGCGGACCGTGCAACGCTCTTCTGCCCGATGTCGGGAAGTGGCAGCGTGACAATGTTGGCAAGCTGAATATTGCGGTCATCACCTCAGGGACCGCCGACGACAACAAGGCGAAGGTCTCTGAACACGGCATTTCGAATGTCCTGATCCAGCAGAACCGCGCCATCTCCAACGAGTACAAGGCGGTCGGCACACCGTCGGCCGTCTTGATCGACCGGTCTGGCAAGATCGCGAGCCCAGTTTCGGGCGGCGGAGACGCGATCCGCGCATTGCTGGCCAGTGCGACCGGTCTCGCGGCCGCTCGACCGGCAGCGCCTGCTCCGGCTGCGGCCGCTGCTGCTCCGGCTGCCAATGGCGGCGCTCCTGCGGCGCCCAAGCCAGCGGCGCCGCAACGGCCGAACCTGGTTGGCCAGGATGCGCCAGAGATGGAGCTCCCCGACCTCGACGGCAAGACCGTGAAGCTCTCCGACTACAAGGGCAAGCAGACGCTCCTGGTCTTCTGGAACCCCGGTTGCGGCTTCTGCAAGAAGATGACCGACGATCTCAAGGCCTGGGAGAACGACAAGCCGGCTGGCGCGCCGGAGGTCATTCTGGTATCGACCGGCACTGTCGAGGCCAACAAGGCAATGGGGCTCACTTCAACCACCGTGATCGATGAAGGCTTTGCCACCGGCCGCAAGTTCGGAGCGACAGGCACGCCTTCGGCAATTCTGGTCGACCCGACCGGCAAGATTGCTTCTGAGATTGCAGTCGGCGGCCCCAATGTGATTGCGCTCGCCTCCGGGAAGAAACCAGCTCCCGCTGCGCCGGCGCAGCGTGCCGAGCCGCCGACCAAGAAGGGCGACAAGGCTCCGGACGTCAAGCTCAAGGATCTCGATGGCAAAGAGTTCGATCTCCAGCGCCATACCACCGATACGCTCCTGGTCTTCTGGAATCCCGGTTGCGGTTTCTGCAAGCGTATGGCCGATGACCTGCGCGCGTGGGCCAAGGAGAAGCCGAAGACTGCTCCGGAAATCGTGCTCGTCACCACGGGCACCGAAGAGGCAAATCGAGCGATGGACCTTCCGCTGCGCATGCTGATCGACGAAGGGTTCTCGACCGGCCGCAAGTTCGGCGCGGGTGGAACCCCGTCGGCCGTACTCGTGGACGGCAAGGGCAAGATCGCTTCTGAGGTTGCGGTTGGCGCTCCGGCCGTAATGGCGCTCGCCGGGCAGCCAGTTTCGGTCTAGCGTCCCGATTCCGGGTCATTCGATTTTGGGTCGGCGCCTTCGGGCGTCGGCCCGCTGTTTTTCTGCGACCGGGAGCGCACCCGGGAGTCGTCCCGTGCCGGCCGTGGAAGCGAGGGTCGCCCAACAGCAACTCGGCGAATCAGCGGTCCTGCTGCCCGCTCCAACTGGCACTGATCGAGCCGCGCGCGTGCCTGCTCGAACTCGCGCCGGCGGCGCTCGACGCGTTGCTGCGCACGCTCCAGCTTCTCGAGCGCCAGGCGATAGCGCGACTCGGCAACGTCGAGCTCATTCTCGGCAAGCGTTTCCGCTTCGATCAACGCTTGCTCGGCATTGACCGCCTCACGCAAGAGCGTATCGGTCTGGGATCGTTCGACTGCCATGCGGTGAAGCTGCCGCCCCTCTCCAAATCTGAGTCTTTACCTACCTTGATCTATCATAACGGTTGATGATGCCGTCGGCAGCGTTGCCAGCAGATGGCGGGTTGATCGCTCATTCGGTCTGGGATGTTTTCGCAATGAGTCACCCTGTAGAACCCGGCGCGATACTCGCTGTCTTCGACATCGGTTCGAACTCGATCAAGATGTCCGTGGGCCGCTGCGGCGAAGACGGTTCCTCTCGCGAGTTCGCCTGGCGTTCGGCAACGACGCGCCTGTCAGCAGGTGTCGACCGGACCGGCAACCTCGATGCCGAGCGGATGGATGCCGCGATCGCGGCGCTGGAAGAGATGGCCACGCAGGCCAGGGCGCTGGGAGCAACGCGCATGATCGCCGTTGCGACCGAGGCCACCCGCATTGCCAACAATGGCCCAGCATTCATCGAGCGGATCGAATCGACCACAGGCATCGAGGTGGAGACCATTCCCGGCGATCGCGAGGTCGAGCTCACATTCCTGGGTCTCGCCCGTTCGATCGACCGAAACGGAACGATGGTCGTCGCCGATATCGGCGGTGGCAGCACCGAAGTGATCGTCGCAGTCGACGGCGAGATGCTTTCCGGCGTGTCGGTGCCGATCGGATCGGGACGGCTCACAGACGAGTTTCCTCCAGGCGAGCCTCCCGCACTCCAGGTACTCGAAACAATGCGAGGCGCCGTGCGGCAACGGCTATCGCATCTTCCGCTGCCAGACCGCTCTGCTCGTCTGGTGATCGTGGGTGGAACGGGCGAGTTCATGGGGAGGCTGCTCCCGCGCGACTTCCCTGTTCCGGTTGCGATGATCGAATCGGCACTGGTGACGACCACCGGCATGACAGCCATCGAGCTCGCCCAGAAGATCGACATCAACGTCGAGCGCGCCCGTGTGTTGCCGGCTGGTATTGCAACTACGTTGGCCATCGCCGATATTTGCGGTCCAACCATGATCGTTGGAGCACCGAGCGGAATTCGCGCTGGGCTGCTGCGTCTTGCGTGCTCGGGCGAACTGTAGATGACAGGCACAACCTATAGAGACGCCATGCGCGCGCTCATTGGCGCACGTTGGGAAGACGTCTGGAAAGCGGTTCCTCGTGCGGTCGAAGGGACCGACATCGAAGGCGTGCATGATGTGCGCGTGGCGTCCCGCCGACTCCGCGCAGCCATGGATGTGGCCGCCCCGGCATTTCCCGCCTCCTGGTACAAACCGCTCCATACGCTCGCCAAGGAGATCACATCCGAGTTGGGCGCGGTGCGCGATCGTGACGTCATGCTCGAGTATCTGAGAGCAGAGCGCGAGGCCGCGCCACCGAACGAGCGTCCGGGCATCGATCGACTGATCGCGCGCGTCGACCGCGAGCGAGTGGCCGCGCGGGCGGAGATGGAGTCGTTTCTCGCGAACCTTGCTGAACGCAATATCCGCGAAGAAACTCGGCGCCGCTTCCCGCTCGATGAATCGGACGGGAAGCCGTGAGCAAGGCATGGCCGATCGGCAAGCTCGATCCAGATGCTCCGCTCGAGCACAACGCTTGCCTGATTCTGCGTGTGCGTGTTGGCGAGTTCTATTCGTGGGAACCGGCGGTGGCCGACCCGCTCGCAACGGTCGAGCTGCACAATTTGCGCATTTCCGCCAAGCGCCTGCGCTATACACTGGAGCTCTTCGAAACGGTTTTCGGAGACGAGGGTCGGCGGCAGATAAACCGCCTCAAACCGCTCCAGGAACTGCTGGGCAATCTGCATGATCTGGATGTTCGCATCGAGATGATCGCGGACGAATTGGTCGCCCTGACCGTAGAAGAGGTGGCTGCCTTGAACGCCGCGCTTGCCTCTGCGCATCCATCCGCCTATCGCGCGTTCACAACTGCCATGTTGCGGCCGCCCCCTGATGCGCCACAAAGCGGACTCTACGGGTTGCTTTCCCGCCAGCATGCGGAACGGCAAGATACCTACCGGCAATTCAAGGCTCTTTGGGACCAATATGCCCTCGAAGGAATGCGCAACGATCTGGCCAGGCTTTCTTCGACTCGGGCCCCATTCGATTAGTCGTCGTCACCTCCAGGAGAACTCAATGACCACTCCCTCAGATCGAGACGTGATCGCGGCGGTGGACAGCTTGTCGGCACAGGCCGTCGAACTGTTGCAAGCACTGGTGCGCACCCCCAGCTTGACTGGAGACGAAGGAGCGGTGCAAGAGATCGTGGCGACCTCGATGCGCGAGATCGGTCTGGAGGTCGACAAATGGGAACCGGTGGCGGCAGAACTGGCGCCCTTCGCGGAGCATGTCGGCGAGTTCGAATCGCTCGCCGGCCGCCCCAATGTCGTCGGTATCTGGCGAGGCTCGGGCGGCGGAAAGTCGATGATCCTGAACGGGCATATCGACACGGTCGAGCCCGGCGCGCGCGATCAATGGGACGTCGATCCATTCTCCGCAGAGATCATCGACGGGCGCGTCTACGGTCGTGGATCGCTCGACATGAAGGCGGGAGTTGTCGCCAATATCATTGCTGCCGCCGCGCTGCGCAAGGCAGGATGGGAACCCCGCGGCGATCTGTTCGTCGAGAGCGTGATATCCGAGGAAGATGGTGGAGCAGGCGCATTGGCAACGATTCTGCGAGGGTATGAGGCCGATGCGTGCATCGTCACGGAACCGACCGCTTTCGATATCGTTGTGGCGCAAGGCGGATCGCTCGTCTTTCGCATTCATGTCTCCGGCAAATCGGCGCACGCGGCAACTCGAAACGAAGGCATCAGCGCATTCGACTGCTTCCTGCCGATCTATGCCGCATTGAACGCGTTCGAGGCCGAACGCAACCGCACCATCGACCACCCCCTCTACGCTGAGATCTCGAACAAGATCCCCATCAACATCGGCGTGGTCCAATCAGGATCGTGGCCCTCCTCGGTGCCGGACTGGCTGATAGCCGAGGGACGGGCCGGTCTCGTTCCCGGCGAGACTCTGGAGGGGTTCAAAGCTGAATTCGTGCAGGTCGTTATGACGGCGGCAGCCTCCAATCCCTGGCTGGCCGAGCATCCGCCGCGGGTGGAATGGTTCAGCGGACAGTTTGCTCCATCCGAAATCGAGCGCGATCATCCGCTGGTGGCGCTCGTGTCCGATGCGCACCGGGCGGTCACTGGCAAGACGCCAGCTATCACTGGAGTCACCTATGGCGCCGATATGCGCCATTTTGTCAATATCGCCGGCGTCCCCTGCCTGATGTATGGCGCCGATCATGTCAGCGGCGCGCATGCGCCGAACGAGTCGGTTGCGATCGACGACATGCTCACGTGCGCCAAGTCCGTCGCGTTGGCCACCCGAGACTGGTGTTCCTGAGTCGTGCCGAGCGTAGGATCGCAGGTCTGTGTCCCACGCCCTATGATGCGGTGAGCTGCTGGTCGGCACGTTTCTGCTGGTCGGGTGAGCCATCGTAAGGGAACGTCGCGCATGCCAACGAACGGCTCGATCTTCATCACGGGCGGGACCGGATTCGTCGGGTCGAATGTTCAGAACGCGCTCCATGGGCGCCAGCTCACGCTCCTCGTGCGCAACGATGCGGTTCGACCGCACAACCAGGGCGTTGCTTGCGTGACTGGCGACGTCACCAATGCCAACTCGTTGCGCGGAACGATGGAGGGGTGCGCCACGGTTGTTCACCTCGTCGCGATCATCGCCGAGGAGGGCGAAGCAACGTTCGACCGGGTGATTCGCCAGGGCACCGAACATGTGGTTGCCGAAGCGCGACGGGCCGGGGTCGAGCACATCATCTTCATGAGCGCGTTGGGGGTTCGGAACGATCCGGACTACCCGTACTTCGCTGCCAAGTTCCAGGCAGAGGAAGCTGTCAGGCAAAGCGGCATTCCGTTCACGATTTTTCGTCCGTCGATCATGTTTGGACCGAACGACGGATTCATCAATCAGTTGGCCGATGTGGTGCGCGGTTTCCCGGTCATTCCAGTGGTGGGAACCGGCCGATCGCTCTTCCAGCCAGTGAGTGTCACTGAGGTGGCGCGTTCGGTTGCGTGGGCAGTGGGCCACAAAGCTTCATTTGGGCAGACGTACGACCTGGGCGGTCCGGACATTCTGACCTACGACGAGATTCTCGATCTCGTTCAGCGTCAACTTGGCACGTCCAGGAGGAAAATCCATCTTCCCGCCGGGTTGGTGAGATCCGTTGTCAAGGCATCGTCACCGCTGCCAAAGCGATTGCGGCCACCTGTAACCATCGATCAACTCAAGATGCTGGACATCGACAACTGCACGGCCCGGTCGGCCACCGCTGATCTTGCTGGACGACCGCAGCTCCGGCTCAGGGATGGCATCGGATACCTGACCGCGCCCTGAATTCAGTCACCGGATACCCCGTTGCCCTCTACCAGTGGCTCCCCTATGATGCCGTGAAATTCGGTTTCATCGGAAAGAGGTGACGAGCTACCGTGTCGGTCTACCAGGAACTTGGCGTGACTCCCGTGATCAACGCGGCGGCCACGCTTACACGGCTCGGCGGCAGCCGCATGGCGCCCGAGGTTCTGGCGGCCATGAACGAAGCCGCCGCGTCGTTTGTGCATATCGATGCGCTGCAGGCAAGCGCCGGCGCGGTGATTGCCGAAATCACGGGCGCCGAGGCGGGTTATGTCACTACTGGCGCCGCAGCAGCGCTCACGCTGGGTACCGCTGCCTGCCTGGCCGGAATGGACGTCTCCAGGATGGACCGCCTGCCCGACACCACCGGCATGAAGCGCGAGGTCGTCGTCCAGAAAGGGCACCGCAACGCCTACGATCACGCCGTCCGGGCCGCAGGCATCACATTCGTGGAGGTGGGCACGCTTGGCTATCCCGGAGCTGGCGGCACGTTTGGCTGGCAAATCGAGGAAGCGATCACAGACGAAACCGTCGCGGTCTTCTGTCCAATTCTCGACACTCCGGGCACTCTCCCGCTCAAGGAGGTCGCCGAGATTGCCCATGCCAAGGGAGTGCCGGTCATCGTCGACGCAGCTGCCGAGTTGCCGCCACGCTCGAACTTGCGAAAGTTCATCGCCGATGGCGCCGATCTGGTCGCCTTTTCGGGCGGGAAGGCGATCGGCGGTCCGCAGTCGAGCGGAGTGCTGGCGGGGCGTCGCGATCTGATCGATTCCGTCGCGTTGCAGCACCAGGACATGGACGTTCGCGCCGAAACATGGTCGAAACGGCACTACATCGACGAAGGCCGCGTGCGCGGTGTGCCGACGCAGGGCTTCGGCCGCGCCCTCAAGGTAGGGCGCGAGGAAATCGTTGGGCTCATCACCGCGCTCAAGATCTTCGCCGCTGGAAAAGACGAGGACGATTGGGCGCGTTGGGACCGAGTGCTCGATATCGTGCATGAGCAGCTCGACGGTATTCCCGGCGTCACGATTCATCGCACCGAGGCCCCTCCCGCCCGATATCCCGCCATCTGGGCGGAGATCGACGAATCGATCACCGGGATTGGCAGCTATGCGCTCATCAACGCGCTGCTTGCCGGGGATCCCCCCATTGCCGCGGCTGAATCGCTTGCCGACAAGAAGAGAGTCGGTGTGCTGCCGCATGGATTGACTGAAGAAGAAGCCGACATCGTTGGCCGGCGCTTGCGCGCGTTGACGCTGAAACAGGGATAGGAGACCGTTCCATGCTCGTTCGCCCACCGTCCGGAAAGAAAGTGCTCTGGCAGGAGATGCTGCGTCATGAGCTGATGGATGCGTTGCGGGATCGCCCTGTGGTGATCGTGCCAGTCGGCTCCGTGGAACAACACGGACCGCATTGCCCGATGGATGTCGACATTTCGATCCCGTATCACCTCGCGATTCGCGCCGCAGAGGCCATCGAGGATTTCCCGGTGATCGTCGCTCCGCCGGTGACCTATGGGTTTACCCACTACAACATGGGCGAAGTCGGCACGATCACGCTCGGGCTCGAAGTGTTCATTGCCGTGCTCTGCGATGTATCGCGCAGCATCTGGGCCAACGGCTTCCACCGCATCATCCTGCTCAATGGCCACGGCGGCAATGAGGCGCCCACTTGGGTAGCTTCGGTAAAGCTGGCCGAAGAAGATGTCTGGGCGCTGGCGCTCACCTACTGGAACATGGCGCTCGATGAACTGAAGGCAATGAGTGACGCCGACGACAGCATCGGGCATGGCGGAGAGTGGGAAACCAGCCTGCAAATGTATCTGCGCGGTGACCTCATCGATTCGTCGCTGATGGTCAAAGACGTATGGCGCAGGCACTTCAGTCCAGAGGTGCAGAAGTACGCCATCTTCCCCGAGCGGCGGCGGGAGATGGAGAATGGGGTCATGGGTGATCCATTCGTGGCGTCGGCCGAAAAAGGGAAAGCGCTCTTCGATATCTTTCTCGACCGGCTCGTGATGCTCTGCCGGGACTATCACGCTGAGGAACCGCCGCGCTACAAGGAATTTGGTTCGCACTGTGTGCCGTAGACCGAGCGGATGGAGTCCGGTGACCAGTTGATGACGTATACGTAGACCCGAATACGTCATTTGCTGGATACCGGTATCACGCCGAAGGCGGCATGCTTGGAGTGTGGCAAGTAAGAGGCGCCGCACCCGCTCGAGCAGAGCCAGCGTAAGTGGAACCAGTGTGAGATAAGGAGCAATAAGGTGCAGATTGGACCAGGCATCGAAATTGCGATGCGAAATCAGATGATGGAAAAACAGCGCGAAGTGTCGAATCGTACGTTGCGGTCTGCCGTCGCAACACGCCAAGCGAAGCCGAGTATCCTCTCCGGACTTCGCGGATTCTTCGGAACCAGGCTTTCCTCGATGGGCAAGCAGCTCGCAGAGGTTGAGTGCGGTTCCCTGGCCGGTGAATCCTCCACGGTGAACTGTGCTGGATGACCCCCGGCCAACCAAACAGCTCCCTTCGGTCGAGCTCGCGATCCTCTCCGATCGCGTTCTGGCAGCCCTGGTTGCGGGCTCGATCGAACGGGCGAGCGACGAGTTCGGCCGTCCGCTCCCGCCCGTCCTCCTCGAAGACTCCTGGCTTTGGAATTTCCGTTTGAATCAGCTCCGCGAGGATCCCCCCTCCGCCACCTGGCTGGTGCGTCTGATCCTCGATCGGTCGACCGGCGCCATCGTGGGACATGCCGGGTTTCATGGTCCCCCGGATGAGAATGGGATGGTCGAGGTTGGCTACACCATCCACCCAGAATACCGTCGCCGCGGGTACGCCACCGCCACATTGGGCGCGCTGATCGACTACGCGGCCGAACAGCCGGCGGTCGAAGTGGTCCGCGCATCCGTCAGCCCAGACAATGCCGCGTCACTTGCAACGATCGACCACTACGGCTTCGTGCAGGTCGGCGAACAAATGGACGAGATCGACGGGCTCGAGCTGATCTTCGAACGCTCGGTCCGTTAGTCCTGACCGCGTGGATCGAGCGCATCGCGCAGACCGTCACCCACGAACGTGAAGGCAAGCGTAATCAGTGCGATTGCCAGCGCTGGCCCCAACAACATCCACAGTTGCGCCTGATAGAACTTGGAGCCGTCCAGGATCATCTGCCCCCAACTGGTCGGGAACGGGGTGTCCGGATTCACACTCGGCGCCAGCCCAACTCCCAGATAGCTCAGCACGGCTTCCGAGATGATGGCGCTTGGGATCACGAACGCGGCCGCCACGATGATGGAATTCAACGTGTTCGGAAACACATGCCTCCGCATGATGTTGGCATGTGAGGCCCCTGAGGCACGCGCCGCTTCGACGAATTCCTTTTCTTTCAACGAGATGGTGGTGCCGCGCACGAGACGGGCTACGCCGGTCCAATTGACGATCGATAGGCTCACAAAGAGCAACACCAGCCCGTTGAGCAGTTGTCCGAAGGCAGTGTCGCCAAACGAGATCTGCATGATGATCGCCAGCAGGAGCGCGGGAAACGCGTAAACGACATCGGTGATGCGCATCATCAAGTTGTCCAGGCGCCCACCGGCATAGCCGGCAATCAACCCAAACGGCACGCCGATCGAGAGAATGACGATCATGGGGATGAAACCGACGATCAGCGACACGCGCGTCCCGTAGATCAGGCGGCTCCAGACATCGCGACCGATCGAGTCGGTGCCGAGCGGATACGCCCAATCACCGGTCTTGAGGGGATTCGGGTCCGACACCCACGCGGCTTGACGCAGGGTTCCGGCAGTCGCGACATCGGCTTTCACCGGGTTCTGGGTCGCCAGCACGGGCGCAAAGATCGCGACAACGATGAGGAAGATCAGGTACCCCAGGCCAACCAGCGCAATCTTGTTCTTGCGGAAGCGCCGCCAGGCATCTGACCAGAGGCTGCGGGGCTTCTTGGTCATTGTCAGGTCGCCCAGGGTGGGCATATCGGCAGTGCGTGTCTCGTCGGCCGCGGTCGCAAGCGACGGCGACTCCATCACCAGATCGGCGAGCGGTTCACGGGCGGTCATCGGGTGGTCCTGATGCGTGGATCGAGGAAGCCGTAGCTAATGTCGACCAGCAAGTTCGCAACAGCAATCAACACAGCGTAGAAGATCGTGATCCCGACGAGCGTGGAGTAGTCTCGCTTGCCAATCGAGGTGACGAAGGTGCTCCCCAGTCCGGGAGCACCGAAAATGGTCTCGATGATGATCGAGCCAGTAATCAGGTCAGCAGCAGCAGGGCCAAGAATCGTCACCACCGGCAGCAGTGCGTTGCGCAGGATGTGACGCCGGGTAACCGTCGGTGCTCCGAGTCCCTTCGCGCGCGCAGTGCGTACGTAATCCTGTTGCTTGATCTCGAGCACACTCGCGCGGGTAAGCCGGGTGACATAGGCAGTGGTGCCAAGACCCAGCACGATGCCCGGCAGGAGATAGGCGGTGCTAAAAAGCCCTTGCCATTCCTCGGGACGCCTGATTGGCGATATTCCCAGGAGCCGGCTCATGAAAATGAGGAGGATGAGTCCGCTGACGAAGGTCGGGACAGCAATGCCGAGTGTCGACGAGAACATGCAGGCATAGTCGATGGCCGAGTTCTGCCGCATGGCGGACGCAAGCCCGAGCGGGATGCCAATGACGATGGCAAAGAGAACCGCCACGACCCCGAGCTTGAGCGAGACCGGGAACTTGTTGGCGATCACTGATTGCACGCTCTCGGTGCCACGCGACGCATAGGTGGGTCCCAGATCGCCTCGAAAAACGTTGGCCAGGTAGTTGAAGAACTGCGTGTCGACCAGCGCCTGACCGAGCACGAGCGGGTTGCGGGTTCCCTCGTCCCACTCGTCGGACAGCGCCGCGGTGTCGATCCAGCGAGGTTTGTCGAGCGAGAACTTGCGGTTCAGCTGATCGATCGTCGTCTGAGGTAGCGGTTTCTCACGATCCCACGGCCCTCCCGGGGCGCGGTACATGAGGAAGAAGGTGACTGCCGCGACGACGATGACAACCGGGATCATCCAAAGGATTCGGTTGATAATGAAGTGCAACATGGCGGGTACCGCAAGCGCTCACGAGCGCGTCGACTGATATGTATGAAAAGACGGATGCTCGAAGTATGCACGATGAAGGGGCGGAAGCAACTGCTTCCGCCCCTTCGCATGTGTAGCTAGGACGTCTTGTCGATCGTCAGCAGCGACGTGAACTGGCCGGGCCATTCGGCGTCGAGCGCCGTGGCGGTATAGCCGGTCACGTTCGGGTTGACGAGCGATGTCTGGGTTCCGTTGTAGAGGAACGGACCTGGGATGTCGTTCACCAACATCTCACCGGCCTGCTGGTACAGCGCGAGGCGCTCGGCCTGGTCGGTGGAGGTGTCCGCCTTTGCCAGGATTGCATCGAGCTCTTCGTTGCAATAGCCGAAGCGCTGGGCGAATGCAGCGTCACACTTCCAGTAGACGCTCAACCAGTTCTGCGGATCCGGGTAGTCCTGAATCCAGCCACCGACCAGCAGCATCTGTGGGAAGGTGGACGGATCCTTGCGCAGGGCGGTCAGTGCCGTGCCTTCCGTCGGAGCCAGGGTGATGTCGACGCCCAGAATCTCCTTGTACTGGCCAGCGACCCATTCGGCGCGAGCGGTATTCGCCGAGTCGTTGCTGTTGAAGTACATGGTGATCTCCGGCAGTGCTTCGGCAGAGCCATAGGAAGACTCCGCCAGCGCGGCCTTGGCGGCTTCCGGATCGAAGCCGTAGAGATCGGTCTCGATCGAGCCCGGCAGTCCGAGCGGGATCCAGCTCAGGGTTGGCAGGCAGTCGCCATTCCGGATGACGCCGCAGTAGGTCTCGCGGTCGAACGCCTGGGAGAATGCCTGGCGCACCTTGATATCGTTGAACGGCTCCATGTTCAGGTTGAACGAAAGTTGGTAGCTCGAAGCCACCGCGTATTGCACCAGGTTCTCGGACAGCGATGAATCGGCCGAGACCGCCGGGAGCTGCGACGCATCGACGTCGACGATGTCGAGGTCACCCGCGCGGAAGGCCTCGATGGCGATCGCGGACTCACCCTGGTAGACGTACTCGATACCGTTCAGCAGCGGCGAGCCACCCCAGTAGTTCGGGTTGGCCTCGAAGCTGATCTGGAGCCCCTCGTCATAGCCGGTCATCTGGAACGGACCGTTGCCGATCTGCTTCGCAGGATCCTTCCACCAGTCCTCGGCGGCGCCGGTGACCAGGTCCGCGCGAACCGGATAGAAGACCCAGAGGCTGGCCACGGTCGCATAGTACGGAGCCGGAACCGAGAAATTCAGAACCAGCGTCTTCTCGTCCGGCGTGGTCGCGCCCAGCGCCGCCTTGGCGGTGTCATAGGCGGTTGAGTCGGCCGGGTCGACTGCTGCGAAATCCGCGCAACCGGTGATCTCGAACAGGATGCCCTGGTATTCACCAGCCGTGTTCGGATCGCACGTGCGCTCCACCGCGAACCGGAAATTCTCGGACGTGATCGGCGTGCCGTCGCTATAAGTCAGACCGTCACGAATATGGAACGTCAGCTGGGTTGCGTCTTCGTTGAACTCCCAGCTCTCGGCAGCGGCCGGCACGGTGTTCAGTTCGCTATCCTGTCGAGTGAGGCCCTCATAGTTGAGCGCCAACACCGCGATCTCGGAGGTGAACGACGACTTTTGTGGGTCGAGGTTCTCCGGGAACGTCGATTGATGAATGCGGAGCACCTTCTCGTCCTGCGCATTCGCTCCAGACGAGAATGCGGCAAAGACGGAACCCGCCACCAGTACCACAGCCATCAGGCTATAGAGCCACGCGCTACGCTGCGCAAATCGCTTCACAAGTTTCTCCTCTCCGAAAAACGTATACGGTCTGCCGTCCGTTTGAGTGTCGCGAAGTATGGACGATACTCACGAAAAGTCAAAGAATTTGCCCAGCTAGCTGTTCTTTCGGCACAATTGCCCGAGCGTGCGAAAGCGATTTTCGCCGAACGAACCCCCAATTCCCTGATCTGTCAATAGGTTTCTTTCCCGCGCAAAGCGAATTCGCAATGACCCAAGTCTCACGTTCCTTCACTCGGCGAGCGCTCATTTCCGGCACTGTCGCTTCACTGGCAGGCGGCGTCGTATTGACTCGGCCAACAGCAGCGGAGAATGTCCCCGTCCTCAACAACCCGATACCGTGGCGCGATCCCGCCGAGTACACCGCCTACGTTCCGACGGCCTGCAAGACGGGTCCTTTCTACACCTACTCCTGCGAGTTCGATGCGTCCTGGGCCATTCTCAAAACGTTCGGCATCGAAACGACCATGGCCGAACAACTCCAGCTCATGCCGATCGATTACCGGCTCGAACCGTATTACGAGTGGACCGACACCGGCGTGTTCATCTATGGCGGCGACATCACCACCTCTTACTCTGGCGACTACACCTGGAATTTTCTCTGCCGGACGACTGGCCCGGTAATGCGGCAGGTCTTTCAGCACTATGGCCTCTACACGAAGGTCATCAAGTCGCAGCAACGCATCAAGAATCATCTCGACCGCGGCCGCCTGATCTGGATCAAGATCACGGTCGATTTCAAGGACTGGACCCCAGCCACCTGGATAACTCCCGAGGGCAAGCAGATCCAGGTCGTGCTGAGCAACGATCACGCCATGGTGGTCATCGGCTACAACGACGACGTGGTCGTCATTCGCGATCTGCTCGGTCCGACCGACACCAACTGGGAACGGCAGTACGAATTCGAAGTCCCCTGGGACCGTTTCATGGCATGTTGGGGCGCTCAGGGTAACGACGGTCTGGCGGTGGGATTGCCCGATTCCTAAGCCGATTCGCGATCGGCGCAGGTTGCCATCGCAGCCTGGAGTTCCTCGTAGTGCGGCTGCATGGCGAAGTACCGGTCATCCCAGGCTGGCAGTTCCGCATCCCCTGCGAGATACGCCGCCAGCCGGTCGAGATAGAACTCCCATCCAGTTCCCAACATGGCTGGATTCGCCTCACCCCACATCGGTTGCCGGAACTCGAGCCGCGTCCCGCCGCCCTCTTCCCAGAGCTCGACGGTGATCAGATAGGGGAACTCGGGGTCCGGGCCGCCGGAGAGTGTCAACAACCGGGGAGGTTCGCACGCTACGATCGTCATCTCCTCGGACGGGGCTCCCTCCTCGGCCGTCCAGGTCACGCGAATCGTGTTTCCGGCGCCCGGGGTTCCCGTCCAGCTCCCATACCAGCGCGCCGTTCGTTCCGATACGGTCAACGCTTCCCACACCACGTCGATCGGCGCGGGCAGGCGCCGTTCGTAGATCAACAACGGCGCAGGTTGTGAGCACTCGATACGTCCAGTTGGTGCCTGAGTCATGCGCTTTCCTCCTCGAGTAGTGCAGCATCACGTAGCTCTGCGCGACGCTCTCGACGGGTCCGATAGACCTCGGTCTCGAACGCGTCCAGCACCGATTCGGGCACACGAGGCTCGAACGCCTGCAGCCAGTCGCGCACCACATCGAGCCGTCCAACGGCCAATGCATATTCGCGCGCTCGTCCGATGGTGCGCGCCTCCACCAACCCCGCCTCCCGCAGGATCCGCAGATGCCGGCTGACCGCGGGACGGCTGATGGAGAAATGCCGGGCAATCGCGCCAGCGCTCATGCGCTGGTGGCGCAGTAGCATCAGGATCTCCCGGCGATTCGGGTCGGCAATGGCATCGAACACGTCCATGTCAATATGTAACCATTTAGTTACGTTTTCGTCAATCCATCTGTGGATGGTGCGGTTGCCTGAAAACAGCTTCTACCGTATAAGAGAGCGCATCGACAACGGATTCCCAGGACGGAGGCAGCCAATGACGACTTCTCTTCCCGATCGAGAGCGACTACTCGACGCATACACCAGGATGGTGGAAATACGCACGTTCGAGGACGCCGCCGGCAAGAACTTCGCCGATGGTCTGGTCCCGGGGTTCGTCCACCTGTACGCCGGCGAAGAAGCCGTCGCCGTGGGGATCTGCTCCCACCTGACCGACGACGACTACATCACCAGCACCCACCGGGGACACGGGCACTGCATCGCCAAGGGCGTCGACATCCCCGGCATGGTGGCCGAGCTGATGGGGAAATCGACCGGCGTCTGCCACGGCAAGGGCGGCTCTATGCACATCGCCGACGTGGACAAGGGGATGCTCGGCGCCAACGGCATCGTGGGGGCGGGTCTTCCACTTGCGTGCGGCGCGGCTCTCACCGCCAAGGTGCGTGGCACTGGCGCAGTTGCCGTGTCGTTCTTTGGTGATGGAGCCTCGAACCAGGGCACGTTCCACGAGGCGCTCAATCTCGCCGCCATCTGGAAGCTGCCGGTGATCTTCGTCTGCGAGAACAACGGGTACGCTGAATCGACCCCAACGTCCTATGCCGTCTCGGTGGGAGACATCGCCAACCGCGCGGCCGCGTACGACATTCCCGGCATCGTAGTGGACGGTCTCGATTTCTTCTCCGTGTACGAAGCGGCCGGAGCAGCGATCGATCGAGCCCGGAAGGGCCAGGGTCCCACCCTGATCGAAGCGAAGACCTATCGCTTCTACGGCCATTTCCAGGGCGACACCATCACCTATCGCACCGACGAAGAAGTGGCGCGTTACCGCGACCGCGACCCCATCACTGGTCTGCGCGCCTATCTGGTCGATCACGACCTGGCAACCAAGGAGGAGCTCGACGCGATCGACCGCCGAGTGATCGACGCCCTCGACCAGTCCTGGGAAGCGGCCAAGGCGGCTTCCTGGCCGAAACCCGAAGACACCCTGACGAACGTCTACGTTTCCTACTAGCCGGACAAAGGAGTACCGCTATGGTCGCCGTGGCACGTGAAACTCGAACGATGTCGATGAAAGACGCCCTCAATGAGGCGCTGCGCATTGCGATGCGCGAGGATCCGAATGTGATCCTGCTCGGCGAGGATATTGCCGGTGGCGCGAACGTGGACCATCTCATCGATGAAGATGCCTGGGGCGGTCCGATGGGTGTCACCAAGAACCTTGTGCAGGAGTTCGGGCGCGACCGCGTGCTCGACACCCCAATTACCGAAGCAGGCTTCATCGGCGCGGCAGTCGGCGCGGCCGCCACCGGGCTTCGTCCGGTGGCAGAGCTCATGTTCGTCGACTTTTTCGGCTGCTGCATGGATCAGATCTTCGACCAGGGCGCCAAACTGCGCTACATGTTCGGCGGCAAGGCAAGCTGCCCCATGGTGATCCGCACCCAGATCGGCGCCGGAGTCAACGCCGCCGCGCAGCACTCTGGCTGCCACTACTCCGTCTTCACCCATATGCCGGGGATCAAGACCGTCATCCCCTCGACCCCCGCTGACGCGAAGGGGCTCCTGCTCTCCGCTATCCGCGACGACGATCTGGTCATGTTCTTCGAGAACAAGGTCCTCTATGGCATCAAGGGCGAGGTGCCCGATGGCGACGAGGGGATTCCGCTTGGAAAGGCCGACATCAAGCGCGCTGGCGAAGATGTCACCATCGTCGCGATTTCGCGCATGGTCAACCAGTCGCTCGCCGCGGCCAGGGCCCTGGCCGGTGAGGGAATCGAAGTCGAGGTCATCGATCCGCGCACGCTCTCGCCGCTGGACGAGGACATGATTCTGTCGTCGGTCGAGAAGACGCACCGGCTGGTCATCGTGGACGAGGACAATCCGCGCTGCTCGGCGGCATCGGATATCGCCGCCATGGTGGCCGACAAGGGATTCGATCTGCTGGACGCCCCGATCAAGATGGTGACCGCCCCGCATACACCGGTGCCGTTCAGTCCGCCGCTGGAGCAGTTCTACATTCCTAGCCCGGAGAAGATCGCCCAGACCGTCCGCGAGATCGTCTAGCTTCGGAGTAGACATGGCAACCATCGTCAAAATGCCCAAATGGGGTCTGACCATGACCCAAGGCACCATCGTCGACTGGCTGGTCGACGAGGGCGCGGAGGTCTCCGAGGGGGACATGCTTCTCACCGTCGAGACCGAGAAAGCCGTCGATGATGTCGGCGCGCCCGCGAGCGGGGTGCTCTATCGCATCGTCGCTCCAGCCGGCAGCGAGGTCGAGGTTTCCGGTCCGATCGGGATCATCCTGGCTGAAGGTGAGACCCTGTCAGACGACGAGCTCACCGCCCTGATCGCGACCGATGTGCAAGCCCCGGCAGCTGCGGCGGCCGGCGCGCCCGCCGCGGCTCGCGAGCGCCGTGCCGCCGGCCGAGATGCCAGCGGGCGCATCAACGCCTCGCCGGCCGCGAAGAAGCTGGCGGCCGATCTTGGCGTCGACCTGGCCGATGTCGAGGCAACCGGTCCTGGCGGACGCATCACGAGCGACGATGTACAGCGGGCCGCCGATGAGAACATCGATCCGTCTCCCGCCGACCGCATGGCGACCCTTGCCGATGGGCGAGAGGTTCATTTCCTCGAAGCCGGGCCGAAATCGAACACGCCCGTCGTCTTCATCCATGGCCTTGGCGGTTCGCTTAGCAGTTGGCAGCTCGTCATGGGCGGAATGGCAGGCGGTCATCGCATGACCGCGGTCGACCTGCCCGGACATGGCGGATCGAGCAAGACCGCCCCGGCAGATGCCGACTATTCGCTCTCCGGCTTGGCGGCAGATGTGGCTGCCACCCTGAGTAGCGGCAAGCGCAAACCCGCGGTCATCGTCGGGCACTCGCTCGGCGGCGCGGTGGCGCTCGGTCTGGCGCTCGAGCATCCCGACCTCGTCGCGGGTCTGGTGCTGATCGACAGCGCGGCGCTGGGCTCCGAGATTGGACAGGAGTTGCTCGATCTCATGGCGACCGATGGCGGCGCCGAGACCGCGCGCGGCTTGTTGTCGCTCTTCTTCGAAGATCAGAAGCTGGTCACCGACCGCGGCGTGGACGAAATGGCCGGGTTCCAGGAAGACGGTGGCTGGGCGGCGCAACAGGCAGTCGCGCAGGCGGCGTTCGCCGGGGGCAAGCAGTCGTTCGGATTGGTCGACCATCTATCGCGCATCGACAAGCCAGTCTTGCTGATCTGGGGTGAGAACGACCGTGTGATCCCATTGTCTGACGCTGTGGCGGCGCTGACCGTCTTCCCGGATGCGCTCCTGAAGGTGCTGCCGGAAACGGGTCATGTGCCTCAGGTGGAGCGTGCGGCCGAGGTGGCCAACGCCATCGACCGCTTCGTGCGGTCGCTCGCCTGATGCCAAACGGTCCGTCGATCGGGATCATTGCGAATCCGGCATCCGGCAAGGACATTCGCCGGATCGTGGCGCACGGCTCCACGTTCGACAACCACGAAAAGATCAACATCGTCCGGCGCGTCCTGCTGGCCGCGTCGGACCTGGGTATCGAGCAGGTCCACTATTTGCCCGATCTCTTCGGCATCGTTCCCCGCGCAGCGAACGATATTGCACTCGCCTGTGCGTTGCATCCGTTGCCAATGCCGGTGCTCGGCAACCACGGCGACTCGCTCGAGGCCACGCAACGGCTGGCTGACCTGGGGGTCGGCGCCATCGTTACGCTCGGCGGCGACGGCACGAACCGGGTCGTGGCCAAGGGCTGCCGCGATGTGCCGCTCATGCCAATCTCGACTGGAACGAATAATGTCTTTCCGCGCATGGTCGAAGGGACGCTGGCTGGCATCGCCACCGCGCTGGTGGCAACCGGTCTTGCTCCAGCTGCCGTCGCGCGGCAACCCAAACTGGACATCTCCGTCAATGGCGAGCTGCGCGACCTGGCATTGATCGACGCAGTTCTCTCCGCGCATCAATGGGTGGGAGCGCGCGCGCTGTGGGACGCGTCTCATGTCAGCGAGCTGGTGGTTTCCCGCATCGTTCCGTCCGCGATCGGCATTTGCAGTATCGGGGGACTGCTGTTCCCCGAGGCCGCAGGCGCCAGCGCGGGGGCGCATGTCACCGTGGGCGGCGAGACGGATCGCCTTCTTGCGCCCGTTGCCCCCGGTTTGCTGCGTTCCATCCCGATCGCCGGCAAGGCACTGCTCGCATTCGGCGATTCGGTCACATTTCGGCCAGCGACGGGGACGATCGCGCTCGATGGAGAGCGCGAACTCGAGATCAAGACCTCGGACGACGTCACTGTCACGCTTTCGGCCGATGGTCCAATCACCATCGACCTCGACCGCGCCATTGCCGCTGGCGCTGCGCAGGGCCGGTTCAGCCGCTAGCCGAGCGCGTCGAGGCCGGCGCGGACCTCGTCGCGGGTGAGACCGCCAACGATCAGCTCGGCATCCTCGAGCGTGAGCAACCGCTGGTAGAAATCGGTTGCATAGCCGATGGCGTCATCGGATTCGCCGTCGACCCAGTCGAGCACCAGATTCTCGGCTTCGTCGAAGCGGCCTTTCTCCTCCAGGTAGTCGAGCAGGAGCAGCCGGGTTTCGTCGGTGACCGGATAGCCGGCCATCCAGCCGATGGTCTGATCGAGACCGGGAATCGTTTCATTCCGGAGTACGTCGGATCGTTCCCATGCTTCCAGATAGAGGCGGAGCGCCTTCTGCATGCGGGGAAGCGCCTCATCGATCTGGTTGTGGTCGGAGTAGATGTCGCCTTCCTCGTGCAACAGGATCGCCATCGCGACGAACCGCTCAGGATGGATCGAACCCTGCGCGGTCATCATGTTCACCAGATCGTCCTCGCTCAGCCCATGCACCAGCGACGCATGCAGCCCGGTCATGCGGCCGTAGGCCTCTTCGATGTCGATGAGCGCCTGTTCGTCGTTTCCGTCCTTGCGGCGTTGCAAAATGCCCGTTACAAAGAGTCCCATCTGCTGGATCATCCGAAGGATATAGTCCTGATGCATGGAACCCTTTCCGCGCTGTACGATGCCTGCACATTCGAAGGTCGAACGACAAAGGAGAGCTTGTGAGCGACGACTTGTGTTTCATGCCCGCCACCGAAATGCTGGCGCGCTATCGCGATCGCTCGCTTTCCCCGGTCGAAGTTACCACAGCCATTCTGGCGCAGATCGAACGGGTCGACCCCGCGGTGAATGCCTATGTCACCGTAACTGGCGATCTCGCCATGGAGCAAGCCAGGCTGGCCGAACAGTCGTGGCAAGCGGGCATCGCGGGCGATCTCCTGGGAGTTCCGATTTCGATCAAGGACTTGACGGCAACCAAGGGGATTCGCACCACCCGCGGTTCCAGGCTCTATGAGAATTGGGTGCCGGACATCGACGCGGTCTTTGTCGAACGCGTCAAGAACGCCGGTTCGGTCATGCTCGGCAAGACCAATTCGCCAGAATTCGGATGGAAAGGCGAAACGACCAATCTCGTCTCGGGCACCACGCGCAATCCCTGGAATCTGGATCGCACTGCCGGTGGTTCCACGGGAGGCGGATCGGCGGCCGTCGCGGCGGGCATGGGTCCGCTCACCCAGGGAGGTGACGGCGCCGGATCGATCCGCATCCCATCGTCGTTTTGCGGCATCTATGGATTGAAACCGTCCTTCGCGCTGGTTCCCACCTTTCCCCCGAGCGCGATCGCCGATGTCGCGCACCTGGGGCCGATGACGCGCACGGTGGCCGACTCGGCGTTGCTGCTCAATGTGATCGTCGGCGAAGACCCGCGCGACCGGTTTTCCTGGTCCTCGAACCTGGACTACCTGACCTTCTGCGAGAACCGTTCGCTCAAGGGCTGGCGCATTGCCTGGAGCGCGGATCTGGGATATGCCGCCATCGAACCCGAGATCGCCGCGATTTGCGAGCAGCAAGTGCGGCTGCTGCGTGATCTGGGAGCCGAAGTTGTCGAGGCGCACCCGGGACTCCCGGACCCCTGGCAGATCATCGACGACCTCTGGGCCGCGGCCATGGGATCGATGCACATCGACAATCTGAACGAGGTGTCCGGGCAGATCGACCCGGGCCGCAAGAAGGTGGTCGAATACGGGCTGACAGTCACCGCCGCCGAGTTGACACGTCAGCAGCAACGCCGCGCGGAGTACTACGAAACCTGGCGACAGTTCATGACCAACTTCGACCTGTTTGTCTGTCCCACCATGCCGTGCACCGCGTTTGCCGCCGGACTCGACTTTCCACCCGAGATCCAGGGGCGCGCAATGACCTATCTCGGCTGGACTGCCTTCACCTATCCCTTCAACTTGACCGGCACGCCGGCAGCAACCGTCCCGTGTGGGTTCGCGTCGGATGGGATGCCGGTCGGTCTGCAGTTGGTCGGGCGCTGGCATGACGACGGTACGGTCATCGCCGCATCGGCGGCGTTCGAAGCCGCCGCGCCATGGGCGGCCAACCGACCGCCGGTTTAGGGGTAACCGAACGATGCGAATCGATCGACGCTCGCTCCTGGCCGCCACAGTGGCCATTGCCTTGTTTGGACGCACGGCGCGTGCCCAGGAAGCGCAACCGGATCCTCCCTGGATCTTGCTGGCGAACGGCCAGCCTACCGATCCGCTTGGCCGCTGGGGACACACCCTGGTCATCGACACCTGGCACAACAGGTTAGTGCTCGTCGGTGGGCGCGACGCTCTGGGAACCGTCAAGGGCGATCTCTGGATGTTCGACCTCGGCAGCTGGACGTGGAGCGAGCTCGATCTGAGCGGCCCCAAAGCGCGGTCGGACAGCGCCTCGGCGATCGCGGCCGACGGATCAGGCTTCTACTACGCAGGCGGGGCATCGGACGACGCGGTCTTCGACGATCTGTGGTGGTTCGATTTCGCTTCGACGACATGGCGGCAGATCGAGACAAATGGTCCGGGACCTGGCGCGCGGATGGGAAGCCGGGGCGCGATCGATGTGTTCGGCCGGTTCGTGATTACCCATGGACGGAACGGGAATTCGCTCTTCGACGACACCTGGGCATTCGATGCAGCCTCTGGAAGCTGGTCGGAACTCTCTTCCGGCGGCCTGAAGCCAATCGCCCGATTCGATCACGATCTTGTCGCCCTCCCTGACTATGGGGTTCTCCTCATGGGATACGGAGCTTCGAATCCCGATGGCGCCGGGCGGCTCGGCGATCTCTGGTCCTACGACATGTACAACGATTTCTGGGCGGAGGTCACTCCAACATCCGGCCCGTCACCGCGAACGGGCGCAGCCATGTCCAAGCTGGGCAATTCCGTGCTCCTCGTGGGCGGATCCTCCGATCTCGGACTGCAATCAGATGTCTGGACCGGCGACCTGTTCGACGGGTTCTTCAAGTGGACCGAATTGACGCCGGTAAACCATGGCCCGCTCGGAATCTACCGGCGAGCGTGGCATGACATGACAGCGGCGAACGGCGAGTACTACGTCTTTGGGGGGTACGGCGCCGAGGGCGCGCTCAGCGACCTTTGGAAGTTCTCTCCTGAGCGGATCGAGCATCCCGGAGAGGATAGCGAATACATCGAGCCGAGCGACATCTACGAGGAGGAGTGATCCGCATCGCTCTGGGCAACGTAGCGCATTCAGCAACCCAAATTCGCCCAGGAGACCGAATGCACATGCGCATCACTCGCCGCACCCTGTTGGCCGCCATTGCCGCGGCCGCTCCGTTTGGATTGACCCGAGCCTCCGCGCAGACTGATCGCTGGAAACTCCTCGATGACGGCAGCGGACCATTGGCTCGTTGGGACCATGTCCTGACCGCCGACGCCGCGAACGGCCGGCTCTACGCCTTTGGTGGCCGCGACGCCAATGGGGTCGCGTTGGGCGACCTTTGGTCGTTCGATCTTGCATCGAGTCGCTGGACGCCGATCGAGAGCGCAGGGCCTTCCCCCCGCTTTGGCGTTGCGGCGTCAGCGACACCCGATGGTTCGGCCTTCGTTCTCTTTGGTGGACAGGCGGACGCCGACTTCTACGCTGACCTTTGGACCTTCGATTTCGCGTCGCAAACATGGACGCTGCTCGATGATGGCCTGGCGGTGGCTCCCACTCCCCGCTATGGGCTCGGCGGGGCATTCGATGCCTTGGGCCGCTTCATCGTTTCGCATGGGTTCACCTTTGAAGGCCGCTTCGACGATACCTGGGCCTTTTCAGGCGAGACGGGTTGGCTGGATGTATCGCCCACCCCGGAGACGCGTCCCCTGCGTCGATGCTTGCATGAGGTCACGCCAATCGACAACGGCGAGCGACTGTTGCTCTACGCCGGCTGTTCTTCCGGCTATGGACCATGCCCACAGGGAGATCTCTGGGAATACGAAACAGCCTCCGGAACCTGGACACAACTCGCCCCATCGATTGTTCCCGCCGCGCGGTCCAATCCAGCAACAGCGCAACTCGGGGACTCGGTGTTGCTCGTCGGAGGCCAAACAGAGTTCGGTCCTGCGGCCGACGTCTGGTATGGCGCCCGCTCGAGCGACGGGTTCGAGTGGCAGGAAGCGACAGACGACAGCGGGATCATCGCCCCGAGGTCGAGCCATGACCTGGTCACGCTCGACAGTGAGGCATACATATTCGGCGGTCTCGGGGTCGCCGGTCCGCTCGCCGACCTCTGGCAATACACCAGCGGCGCATAACACCGGGTAACGGTTGCCCGGCGTCGGCGATACTGGACACACGAACGATTTCGCGCGCGACTCCTGGGATCGGCGTTGTGTCACTGCAGGCTGGGGAACACGCCCCAAATCTGAACAGAACCTTTCCCGACAGCGAAGGGACGGACTACAACCTCGCCGAGGTGCTGCGCTCCGGTCCCTTGCTGCTCGGTATCTACAAGAGCTCCTGTGCCGCCAGCAAAGCCATGATGCCCATGCTCGATCGCTTCGTCGATCGATACGGCGTCTTCGGCTTGCAGGTCTTCGGCATCGCGCAGGATTCGGCCAATGTCACTCGGTCGTTCATTCGCCGGGCGGGCGGCCTCGCCTATCCCGTCCTGATCGAGGGCGATGACTTTCCGCTCTCGGTCGAATTCGACATCTTTGCAACTCCCACTGTTTATGTCATTCGGCAGGATGGAACCATCGCCTATACAACGATGGGCTTTCTGCGGGTACAACTCGAGGAGTTCTCTCAGGCAGTCGCGAACGTGCTTGGCGTCGCCTATCAGCCGATCATTCAGGAAGCGATCGACGAAGAGATACCGCTCTTCGTCCCTGGCTGACCAAGCAAGCATCTGGACTAGGGTTCCTCGTCCGTCACCATTCGAAATCAAAGGAGTTTGCACCCGTGGCAACTGTCGGCGAGATGACCGTGCTTGCATCTGGTTTCGACACGCTCGAGGGCCCGGCGTTCGATCGCCATGGCAATCTGTTCTTTGTCGACTGGGAACGCCATTCGATCTTGCGTCGCTCACCGGACGGCGAGATTCGCGAGTTCTACAACACGGGTGGCGTGCCGGCCGGGCTGGCGTTTCATCCCGACGGGTCGTTGTGGGTTGCCGATGAGGGCGACGACATCCACGGGCTCATGCGCATCTCGCCAGACGTCGAGGCGACAATTCTCGTCAACGAGTTTCATGGCGTCCCCCTGAACGGGGCAAACGATCTCGTCTTCGACAAGGATGGGAATGTCTATTTCTCCGATCCCTGGCGCACAAGCCTCGAAAATCCGGTTGGCGGGTTCTATCGCTACACGGTCGACGGGGAGTTGCAGCAGCTCGACAGCGGGTTGGCGTTTCCGAACGGCGTAGCCCTCACGCATGACGGGCAATACGTCATCCTCGCCGAGACCTATCGCGATCGCTTGCTGCGCTACCGGATCGAAGCCGACGGCACAGTCGGCCCTCGAGAGATTTGGGCGGAAACGACGGCGCCGTCAGGCGGCGACGGCATGGCGTTCGCCGAGGACGGGAGTCTTTACGTCGCGCACCATGACGGAGGATCGGTGGATATTTTCGATCCGAACGGGAAGCAGATCGGCTCGATCCTCGTGCCCGGCAAACGCGTGACCAACGTCGCCTTCGGCGGTCCGCACCGTAGAACACTGGTCATCACCGAATGCGCCACCGGTTCGATCTACTCGGTCGAGCTCGATGTTGCCGGGCAACCGCTGCACGACGGGTTTAGTGGGCGGTCTTGATGTTCAGGAAGTTGTGTCCGAGCCCCAGAGACCGAGCTGCTGCAACAGTCCAAACGTATCGAACTGGATCCAACGTTCGATAAAGAGACCGTTCTCGATCCGGTCGATTCCGAGCCCTTCGATACTCACGGGGCGTCCGGTCGGGGTGAAGCCGAGAAATGCGCCAAGATGCGTGCCGGTGGCCTTGAACCGATACGCGATCGATTCGCCAGCGTCCCAGATCTCCTCGAGCACAATGCGAAGGTCGGGAAACGCCTCCAGATATCCCGCAATATCGATGCGCACGCCCTCGGGACCGTAGTGGTCGCCTCCGGGCAGATGACTGACATGCGTGGTGGCATGTGTCTCCTGCAATGTGCGCATGCAATTCTTGCAAAACGCTTCCTCGAAAAAACTCCGTACCCGCTCGACGTTCTCTTGACTCATTCCCAGACGCTCCAGCAACACAATCGGCTTATTCGCCGGTCGCGGGCGCCCCTCATGCGCTTCCGACCGTGCGTCTATAGTCGCTGCGGTAGACGCGCCGTCCCATCCTCAAAAATGCGTATTCGATGACGTATTCGTACAGCCGAGTTGCGGATTTATTGCTTGACGAGGGAGACATCCCGGAAGCGGAGCGTGACCTGCTTCTGGCCCTTGTCGAGCAGTGTCAGGCGCTCGACGCCACTGGCTGAGACATTGAGCAGCGTGCCCTCACAATCGACGTCCAGGCGCACGGTCGGCCCTTCGAAGACGATCTGCTCGACCGTGCCAGTTACCAGGCCGTCCGCCTCGTTGCGGGTGTTGGCGCCAACCACTTCGATATTCTCCGGCCGCACGAACGCGAGCACAGAATCGCCCACCGCCAACGCTTCCGGAGCAAAACCCGTCAGCTCGAAGGCGCCCGCTCGTACCCTCGCCGTTCGCTCGCCGTCGGCGGCCACTGCAATCGACTCGATAACGCCCGGAATCGCATTGTTGTCCCCGACGAAATTGGCAACGAACTCAGTGGCAGGGCGTAGATAGATGTCGAGCTGGCTGCCGGCCTGCTCGACGCGACCCTTGTTCATGACGAAGATGCGATCCGAAATGGCGAATGCTTCCGACTGATCGTGCGTCACATAGATGGCCGTCTTCTTCGTGCGACGCTGCAGCTCGAGAATCGAGTACTTCAATGTGTCGCGCAAATTGCGGTCGAGCGCGGAGAGCGGTTCGTCGAAAAGCAAGACGCGGGGATCGGTCGCAAGCATGCGCGCGAGCGCCACACGCTGCTGTTGACCGCCAGAAAGCTGACCCGGCATGCGGTCAGCGAAATCGGTCATCTCGATCATGTCGAGCATTTCGCCCACCCGCTGCTGGATCTGCGCTTTCGGCATGCGCTTCATCTGCAGACCGAAGGCGATGTTCTTCGCCACGGACATGTGCGGGAAGAGCGCATGACTCTGGAACGCCAAGCCGACGTTGCGCCTGTGCGTGGGAACGCGATTGACCATCTGATCGTCGAACCAGATCTGCCCCGAGCTCGGTTCGATCAACCCGGCAACCATGCGCAATGTGGTCGTCTTCCCGCAACCGGATGGACCCAGCAGCGTGATGAACTCACCGTCGGCGATATCGGCGCTGACGCGATCGACCGCCACTGTTTCGCCATAGCGTTTTTCGACTTCGACCAGACGTACCTGGGCCATGGATGCTCCGGTTTACGTGAAATAGGTGCCCTTCAAATACCGCTGGGAGAAGAGCTTGAAGAAGAGCAGCACGACGATGAACGAGGTCGCCTGCATGATGGTTGCCAACGCAGCCGTCGATTGCGCGAACCCAGCCGTCTTGGTCAGGTTGTAGACCCGCAACGCGGCCGTCTCGGTTTCCGGACCGGCGATGAAGAGCGTCACCAGAAACTCGTTGAACACGATCACGAAGGTCATCAGCACCCCGGCGCTGATGCCAGGACCGAGCAACGGCAGCTCGACGCGGAAGAAGGTCTGCAACCGATTCGCTCCGAGCGTGCGCGCCGCCTCTCCATAGATCAACGGTTGGTCGCGCAGGGCCACGATGATCGGCACGAGCATCAAGGGGAAGGTCCCGACCACATAGGCAGCAACCAAGCCCACCCGCGTGCGCGGAATGTCGAGCAAGTAGGCGTATGTGATCGCCAGGCCAAGGCCCATCACCGCGGCCGGAGTGTAGAGCGAGAGATTCAATGCGGAAAGGATCATCCGCTTGCCGGGAATGTCGTGCCGCACGATGGCAAACGCCGCAGGAATGGCGATTAGCAGATTGATCAGGATCGCCAGCACGGTCAGTTCGACCGACAAGATCAGACTGTGCTTGAACGATCCGAATGCCTGGCTATAGGCGAACGTCGAATACCCACCGCCGGGCGCCTCGATGGAATGCAAGGCGGTCGCCACAAACGGCAACGCGAAAAGCACCAGCCAGATCCAGATATAGGCATGCTGCAGAACAGTCCAGACCGTTTTCATACCGAACCGACGGTGACCGCTCATGCGCCCAGCGCCCCCCGCGAGAATCGCAACGATGCCCAGGTGACCGTGAATGCCATGGCGAGCAAGACGATGCCCATCGCCGACGCGAGCCCATAATCGAACTGCACGGTTGCTTTCTGTTGCAGAGTCAGCGAGAGCACCCGTTGCTGCGGCGTGCCACCGAGGAGAATCGGCACCACAAAGACACCCAGGTTCCATCCGAAGCACATCAGGAAACCGGCCAGGATTCCCGGCCACGCGAGCGGCGCCAGGATCCGCTCGAACACGCGAAACGGATTGGCGCCCAGCGTTTGCGCCGCTTCCTCCAATACCGGGTCGATATTCGAGAGCGCCGCGGCTACGTTCATCGTCATGAAGGGAAAGGTAAAGAGCGCCATGCCAAACACGGTCATGGGCTCCGAATAGAGCAAAGTCGTCGGCTTCAAGCCCAGGAACTCGAGCACGGGATAGAGCGCCCCGTTTGGCAGCAGCACATAGTAGAGACCAAACGCAAGATAGAGCGGCCCGAAAAGCGGAAAGACCATCAGCGTTCGCACCAGACCGCGATACCTGATCTTGCGCACGAGGATGTAGGCAAATGGGAATCCAAAGACGAGATCGACGATCGAGGAGAGGGTTGCCAAACGCACCGTGGTGTACACGTGCGGCATGTAGCGGTCCCAGATCTCGCGGTAGTTATCAGACGTGTAATCGGGATGATGGAGAAAAAAGGTCGACTCGCGGGTAAAACTCACCAGGATGATGTACCCGAGCGGAATGAAGGAGAAAACGATCGCCGCGATGACCGCGGGTGTCAGCAACCCATAACCCACCAGCCAGCGGCGCAGGCGCGATTCTCCGACAGGAGCCGGAAGCGCCGCGACTTCGCGGTCGGCCGAAACGAGAACGGGTTCACGCATGCGTCGAACGATTCCCTGCACACAGGCGGCTCCGAGGCAGTTGCTGCCCCGGAGCCGCGCCGGCGAGCGCTCGAATCTCTATGCTAGAGACCGATGCCCTCGAGCCATTTGTCGTACCACTCCTGATTGTGCTGGTTGTAGTACTCCCAGTCGACGTTCTTGTAGAGCGTCGCCAGTTGATCGATGGTCGGGAAGTAGTCGAAGTAGACCGGTGCGATCCATTCCGGAATCGCGGCCTCGTACGACGGGCCCATGAGCCCTTCGTGCAGTTCCGACCACCAACCTTCGGTGATATCCCATGCCTCCAGATCCGGGAACTGGGCGTCGTCGCTGAGCCGCCAGTCCACGAAGATCTGGGCAAGCACCGGATGCTTCGGCTTGGCCGGAATCCACATGAATCCGTTGACCGCGTACTGACCGGACTCGGCGACCACAAATGCGAAGTTCTCGGTTCCATCGAAGTAGAACTTGCGCGCGACGCCGTTCCAGAACGTTGCCGCGTCGACCACTCCCGACTTCAGCAGCTCTTCCAATTCAGGCTGCTGGTTGGTGTACTTGAGCACGTTGGGATGGACCTTCTCGACCAGGAAGGCGATCGCCTCGTCCATCTGCGCGGGATCTTTGTAGTCCAGCCCGAGCGCAGCCGCGGTGCCCAGCAGGATGCCGCCGCCGGTGATGTCACCAGGCAACCACATGAGCAGCTTGCCCTTGAGGCGCTCGTCGGCCAGATCGTCCCAGTCAGTGACGTAGTCGACGTTGTCGGTGTTGATCGTAATGCCCGGGGACGCCGAAGCCTGGAACCCAACCGAGGTCGGCGCATGGATCAGGGTTTCGAGCACCCGATCCGCATTCGGAACCAGTGGCGATGGGAGGAAATCCTCCATCATCGGCGCGCCTGCCTCAGCGGCCTGCGCCTGCGCTTCGGCCCAGTAGTTCTCCTCGATGGCCAACACGTCGTACGGCGCATTGTCCCCGGCACCGACCGCAATGGTCAGGTCGGTGATATACGTGCTCGGCGTCTGCGATCCCGAGTAGTTGAGCTTGATGTCCACATCGTAGACATCCTTGATGTAGTCCTGGAACCGCTTGATCAACGCATCGTTGGCCGAATAGGTCCAGTTGCCGACGTTGACTTCGCCTTCCTCGGCGATCGCGGCCTTGATGTCGTCGAACGACATTTCCGCTCCAACGATCGGCACCATCACGGGACCGTCCGCGGCTGGCGAGGCGGCCGAATCTTGCGCGAATGCCGGCATCGCCAGCACCGAGTTCACTGCGGTGGCGGACAACCCAAGGGCTGCGCCTGCGCGCACGATCTGGCGACGGGTGTACCGCCGCGATTCCGCATATGTGGCAAATTTCTGAACCAGGTCACGCTCGGTCGACATTGACGGGTGTTCCTCCTGTTCTCGTGACGCGAGACTCCACTAGTCGCGCGTTTCGCTTGCTAATGCAATGTGGACATTGCCCCCTAACGGGTGCGGTTGTCAAGCAGCGGCGCTGCCGGCTTGTTCGGCACTTCCACCAGCGGGATCATCTTGCTCCGCTGGTTTTCGCTCAGGACCGCCCATGGTTGCAGGTCAGGATAGGGCACCCGCTCCATCTCCTCCCCATCGATCCAGGTGGCGTCGTTCACCAGCAGCTGGCTTCCCTTCTGCTCGTTCATGAAGACATCCTGGAAGGTGTAGTCGCCTGACTCGAGGTGGAACATGGCGATGTCGGCCACGCTGCCCGGTTTGAGCGAGCCGAGGTAATCGAGATGAATCGCCTTGGCGGCTTTGCTGGTGGCGCGCTCGATGGCATCCTCGATCGACATGCCAATTGCCAGAAACTTGGAAATCGTGGTCGGCATGTCGAAGCACGGTCCCTGAATCGCCAGTTGGTGAATATCGGTCGAGATCACGTCCGGCAACACGCCGTTGGCCAGCATGGTCTTGGCGGTCTCGAAGCTGAACGACCCGGCGCCGTGTCCGATGTCGAGCACCAGTCCCTGCTCGCGCAGCTCGGCGATGCGGGGATAGAGCTGCCCGTTCGGATCGAGCAGATTCATACTGTGGCCGGTGAAGCAATGGGTGATGATGTCGCCGGGGCGCATACGCTCGATGACCTCGTCGATCGTTGGCGGCCCAACGCCGATATGGATCATCAGCGGCAGGTCGACCGCTTCCGCCAATTCGCGGGCCACATCCAACGCCTTGATGCCAACGCCGCGAGTGGTGCTGGAATCGATACGCGCCTTGACGCCGATGATGACATCCCGATTTGCCTCGATGATCGTCTGGCCGAGCGCGACGTCGAGATAGTCAGGATTGGAAAGCTCCCAGGTGGGTCCCGTGAGCCCGATCGAGGAGATGTTCAGCAACGCGTAGACCCGCGACTTCTGGGTCTCGATCACGTATTTGCGCAGACCGGGGAAGTTGTAACCGCCGGAACTGCCGACATCGAGCCAGGTGGTGACCCCGGTGCGCGCCGTCACCGGGTCGGGCAGGATGCCCCAGAAGGTCGATCCCCAGTAGACATGGGTATGCAGGTCGATCAGTCCCGGCGTAACCAGCTTGCCGCTGGCGTCCTTGACCGAAGCCGCCGAGCCAGGGTCGATTCCAGCCTCGACGGCGGCGATCTTACCGTCCTTGACCGCAACATCGAGCTGGCCGCTATATCCAGACCCCGGGTCGACGACGTCGCCGCCCTTGATCAACAGATCGTAGGTTGTTCCGCTTGCCACGTTTCCTCCTGATAGATCGAGTCGCTACTTCTTGTCTTTGAATCGATAGATTTCCGGATCGTCGGTGTCGGCCGGCCCGAGCGCGTCGATTTCTTCCCAGACTTCGCCCGGGATATCGATCGAGGCAAGCTCGACCGTGCTCTTGACCCGATCGGGTCGACTCATGCCGACGATCGTGACCGTGATGCGCGGGTCGAGCATCGAGAACTGCAGCGCGGCGGCCGCCAATGGCACACCGTAACGGTCGCAAATCTCACGGATCTTGCCGGTGCGCGCGATGAGATGGTCCGGCGCTTGCTGGTAGGCATAGCGCGGATACGATTCCGGACCACGTGACAACATCCCGCTGCCATATGGCGCGGCGTTCAGCACGGCCATCCCCTTGGCCGCGGCAACGTCGATGACCGGATTGGCGTTGGTGTTCAGCAACGTATAGCGGTTGTGGGTAATGACCGCGTCGAAAAGTCCGGTTTCGATGTACTGCAACTCGACATCGTTCGGCCCGGACGCTACTCCGAGATAGTCGAACGCGCCCTGGTCCTGATAGGAGCGCAGAACTTCGACCGGACCGCCCGGCGCCATCGCTTCCTCGAATGTGGTCCACTCGGCATCGTGCAGGTAGACCACATCGACCCGATCGACGCCCAATAGTTCCAGACTGCGCTCGAAACGCCGCTTGACCGTTTCACCACGAAAGTTGTTGTCGGCCGGATCTCGGCCTGCTTTGGTCTGAAGCACCGCTCCCTCGGGAAGGCCGCCAAGCTCTCTCAGCGCCATGCCAACACGCGCTTCGCTGACGCCATCGCCATAGAGTGCGGCCGTGTCGATGTAGTCGAACGGACTCGCGAGGGCGGCCTTGACAGTTGCGATCGCTTCGTCCTCAGGAACGGCGTAGAGAAAGGTGTCTTCCATCGAACCAAGCGGCGCGCAGCCCATGGCGACCGGGGGAACCTCCAACGAGGTGTTGCCGAACGTACGACGCGCGAGTAGTTCCTTGCCCACGTTCTCTCCTTTGACGAACGTTCGAACCCGACTAGTAGCTGGCGGGATCGGACGTATCCGGCGGACCAAGCGCCTCGATCTCGTCCCACACTGCCTGTGGGATCTCGACCGAGGCGAGATCGATCGTCTCCTGTATCCGCTCCGGCCGGCTCATACCGGCGATGGTAACGGTGATGCGCGAATCGCGCAGCGAGAATTGCAGCGCCGCAGCGGTCAGCGAAATGCCATATCGCTCGCAGATCGCTTCGATGGCGAGTGCCCGCTCGATCATTGCCGGCGGCGCGGTTCGGTAGAAGTAGCGTGGATAGTCTCGGGGCCCGCGCGAAAGGATGCCGCTGCCATACGGAGCGGCGTTCAGGACGGCAATCCCTCGCTCATGCGCGTAAGTGAACAGCTCGTCGGAGTTCGTGTTGAGCAGGGTGTATCGGTTGGAGCAGATGACACAATCGAACAGGCCTGTCTCCAGGTACTGCAGATCGACATCGCTGAGATCGGACGCCACCCCAAAATGGTCGAATAGCCCCTGTTCGTAGTAGCCGCGCAGAACATCGACTGGTCCGCCGGGCGCCATGGCGTTCTCGAACGAGGTGCGTTCTGGCCCATGGAGAAAGACCGCGTCGAACCGGTCGACACCCAGCAACGACAGGCTACGCTCGAATCGGCGTTTCACCTCGTCGCCACTGAAATCACAAAGCTCCGGCGAACAACCGATCTTGGTCTCGAGAATTGCCCCCTCGGGCAATCCGCCGAGTTCCCGCAGCGCAATGCCGATGCGCCGCTCGCTTTCACCGTCGCCATACCAGGCGGCAGTGTCGATGTAGTTCAGCGGGCTGCGGAGCGCAGCCAGCACCGTAGCGACCGCCTGCTCCTCCGGCACGGAGTAGAGAAAGGTGTCGCGCATGTCGCCAAGGGGCGCGCAGCCCACCGCGATGGGAGGGACTTCGAGCGACGACTTGCCGAACGTGCGACGTTCCAGAAGCTCGGTACCCACCAGTGCGCGTTATCCCCTCGGTCGTAACTCCGAAAACCGGTCAGGCGAACTTTCTCACAACTTCGTTGTCGAGGAGGTCCACCAATGCCGGTTCGTAGGCAACATTGGTCACGTACATGATGATGTAGTCGACTCCGACCTCTGCCAATTGCTCGACCTTTTCCGCAACATCCTTTGGAGTGCCGATCAGGAAACCGCTGGCAAAGTCGTCGAACGGGGTTCCCTGGCGGACTGCTTCCGATGCCTTAACAGGATCCTCGCCCGCTTCGATCAGGTGGACGCGAATCTGGGTCGATTTCACCAGGTCGTCGTAGTTGCGGCCGGCTGCCGCGCAGTGGCCTTGCAGGATCTCCAGTTTTCGCCCGACCGTCTCGACATCGCCCATCACGTTGCACGCGTCGGCGTATTGCGCCACAAGTTTGAGCGTGACCTGCTCGCCACTGCCGCCGATCCAGAACATGGGGTGCGGTTTCCGGACCCCCTTCGGCTCGTTGATCGGCTTGTCGATGGTGTAGTACTTGCCATGGAACTCCGGATAGTCCTCGGTCCACATCTTCTTGATGACCTGTACGGCTTCACGGAACATCCCCATCCGTTGCGGTGTCTCCACCCAGGGATAGCCGTACGCCTTCCACTCGGCCTCATACCACCCCGCGCCGATACCTGCGTAGAGCCGGCCGTTGCTGGCGACATCGACGGTGGATGAAATCTTGGCGTAGAGCGCCGGATTCCGATATCCGTTGCAGCCCACCATCTGGCCGACATTCACTCGCTTCGTGTCGCGCGCCAACGTTGACGTGATCGTCCAGCATTCGAACGTGGTCTCCAGCTCGGCCTGCGGCGTCGTGTGGAAATGGTCGTAGACCCAAATCGAGTCCCAGCTCCCTGCGTCCGCAACGCGACCAACATGGGTCATCGCCTCGAACTGCTGGTATGGATCGGAAAAGCTGTTCAGGTCCCGCCGCCAACCTTGCGGCGCGAAGATTCCGAATCTGATCGACATGGTCTGGTCGAACTCCTTTTCGTTCAAGCGCCCGTGTCCAGTGAATGCGTCCGTTCGCTCCGGCCCCCGAACTCCGGACTCCGGACTCCGGACTCCGCACCCCGGACTCTGGACTCTGGACTCTGGACTCTGGACTCTGGACTCAGATACCGTACAAATCCGCGATCTTGCGCTCGAGGTAGCGCAGATAGGGTTCTGGATCGAGTGGGCCACCAACCGCCCGTTCGATCGTTTCCCTGGGCGGAAACTTGCTGCCGCTCCAGTGGACGTGGGTGCGAAGCCACTCACGCAGCGCGGCAAAGTCGCCTTGCTCGATCTGCTCGGTCAGGTCGGGAATGTCCACCATCATCTTCTCCCAAATCTGAACCGAGAGAACCGTGCCGAGCAAGTAATCCGGGAAGTAGCCGAACAGCCCCTCTGACCAGTGCACATCCTGCAACACGCCATGGGCATCGTCGGGAACCTCGACGCCGAGGTACTCCTTCATGCGAGCGTTCCAGACTTCGGGCAGGTCCTTGGCCTCCAGGCGTCCTTCGAAGAGATCTCGCTCGAGCTCATATCGCAGGATGATATGCAGACCGTACGTGAGCTCGTCCGCTTCCACCCGAATGAATGATGGCTGCATCTTGTTGACAGCCCGATAGAACTCTTCGGCTGAATAGGCATCGAGGGCGTCCGGGAAGGCCGCGCGGATCAGGGGCCAGGCATAGTTGACAAACGGACGACCGCGGCCGACCAGATTTTCGAGCAACCGGCTCTGCGACTCGTGCACGGTCATCGAAACGCCGGTCGCCAACGGCGTGCGATCGAGCGAGGGATCGATTTGCGCTTCGTAGAGCCCATGACCGAACTCGTGAATCGTTCCATAAAACGCGGTGGAGAAGAAGTCCTCGTCGTAGCGAGTGGCGAGCCGAATGTCTTTCGTGCCAAAACTCTGTTGGAACGGATGAACGGTCTCGACCACACGCCAGCTTGCCTCCGTCGCGCCAAGTACCGCCGCAATGTCCTCGGACAACTGCACCTGAGCCGCCTTTGGAAACGACCCAAAGAGCAGCCCGTCGTCGACCTTGTCCTGGTTTGCAGCAACCGCTCTGGTCAGTTCGATCAGGCGAGGCTTGAGCCGATCGAAGATCGGGTCGATCTGCGCCACGGTCGCGCCTTCCTCGAATCGATCGAGCAGCACGTCGTAAGGCGACTCGGTTGGATCGAAACAGGCGATATATTCCTTGCGCAGCGCGATTTGTTTCTCCAGTACCGGCAAGAACGCCGCGAAATCGTTCGCGGCGCGGGCATCTCGCCAGGTAGCGAACCCCTCTGCCTCCGCCTGAGCGATGCGGCCTTCGAGCTCACTGGGAATGCGTCGGCTCAGGTCGTAGATGCGGCGCACAAGACGTAGCAGCCCTGCCTCGTACGACTCCGCGCCTGCCGCCGCGCCCACATCAGCGCTCTCGTCGAGCAGCTGGCCGATCGAGTCGCTGGTCAAACGATCATGAATCAGGACGGAGAGTGTTTCGACCTGATTGGCGCGCTGGTCGTTGGCAGCCACCGGCATGATGCATTGCTGGTCCCAGGACAACAGCTCGCGTGCCATTTCCAGGTCGTGAATCGTTTGCACTTCGGCTTCGAGCGCTGCAAAGGCCTCTCGTGACATTCAAGCTCCTTCGATCGAACTGAAAGATTCTTCGTCAAACTCTACTCGCGCAACCATTGTCGCAATTGCGCCAAAGCGCTGGCGCGGATCGTGCATACTCTCACGATTGTGACGGTCGTGTGACCGATTGAGCACTATGCCGAGCACTGTCATCAAGAATCCAAAGCGCCTCCGAACCGAAAGCCGCTCTGCCGGTCTCGATCCGACCTCGCGCGGGCACGGGGACCACGATCCCCCGCAGCGCATCGAGATCGACATCCCATGGCGGACCATCATCCGCATCCTCGCCACCATCGGGTTCCTGCTGCTGGTCACCCGGCTGAGCGAAGTGCTCTTCCAGATCTTCCTTGGGTTCCTGCTGGCCGCGGCGCTGTTTCCGCTCGTGCAACGCATGGAGCGGAGGGGAGTGCGGCGAGGCATCGCCGTCATCTTCGTGCTGCTGGGCGTGCTCCTCGTTCTCACGCTCGTCATCGCGGCCGTTGCGCCGTCGCTGATACAGCAGGCGGCGGATTTCTGGAACAACATGCCGCAACACGCCCGTGACGCATTCGCCTGGCTCAAGCCGCGCGAGCCGGAACTCTATAACCGCATCATTGCGTACGTCGATAAGCAAACCACCGGCGCGGACGTGACCGACGTGGATATCGATGTGGAGCAAGCCATTTCCGGCGGCCAAACCGTCTTCAGCGTGCTGGCAGGCATCGTGACCGCCTTCGCGGTCGCGGCGTTCACCCTTACCGGTGGCGATCAGGTGCTCCGTTCGCTGGGACGGATGCTGCCCGAGGGCCAGGAACAAAAGGTCCGTCGCATGGTCCCGGAAGTGACCCGGGTGGTCAGCGGCTATGTGATCGGTCAGGGAATCAACTCGAGTCTCTTCGCGATCTTCACGTTCATCGTGTTTACCGCGCTCGATCTTCCGTCACCGCTCGTGGCCGCGGTGATCGCCTTTGTGCTGGATGCCATTCCCATCGTTGGCGCGACGATGGCGACCGTAATCTTCGCGATCCTGGCGCTAACGGTGAGCACAACTTCGGCCATGATCGTCATCGTGGCGTGCCTGATCTACCAGCAGTTCGAGAACTACGTCACCTCGCCACGGGTCTTCGGCCGCACGCTGAACATCTCGCCATTCACCAGCCTGATTTCAGTGCTCATCGGGAGCAAGCTCCTGGGCATACCAGGTGTGCTGCTCGGTCCGTCAGTGGCAGCCATGATTTCAGCCGTCATCCGCGTCTGGGCGGACGACATCGAGGTCGTGGCCGGCCCGAGCGGTCCGCGCCTGACCGAGACCTGGGTGGACGATGACCGATACGATGACGAAGCGGCGCTGCACGAGTTGATCGAGAAATACGACCAGCCCGAGTCGGTAGACGAGGAACCGAAGGAGCCAGGGGCGTGATGGATGCATATGATGCAATCGTCGTCGGGGTAGGCGGCATGGGGTCGGCCACGTGCTGGCAGTTGGCCCGTCGCGGCAAGAAGGTGCTCGGACTCGAGCAGTTCGATATCCCCCATTCCAGCGGTTCGTCGCATGGAGTCAACCGCATCATTCGCCTCGCCTACTATGAAGACACACGCTACGTTCCGCTGCTGAAACGCGCGTATGAGCTCTGGCGGGAACTGGAGGCGGCCTGCGGCGAGCATCTCCTGCACATTACCGGTTCCATCGACGCCAGTGAGCCGGATGGGATCGTCTTCACCGGCGCGCTCGAATCGTGCAAGGTGCATGACCTGCCGCATGAGGTTCTGACGAGTGCCGAGCTGACCCGGCGCTTTCCCGGCTACCGCCTGCCGGAAGAATACTTGGCGCTCTACCAGGAAGAAGGCGGCTTCGTCCTCTCGGAGCGAACCATCGTGCAGCACACCGCGGAAGCGATGAAGCTGGGCGCCGAGATTCATGGCCGCGAAGAAGTGCTCGACTGGATAGCGAGCGACAACGGCATCTCGGTGCGCACGACCCGCGGCGAATACCGCACCGAAAAACTCATCTTCACCACCGGGGCATGGATGGGCGCGCTGCTGGACGAACTGGCTCCCCTGCTGCAGCCAGAACGACAGGTGCTGGCCTGGCTGCAACCGATCGAACCGGTGCTCTTTACCCCCGAAACATTCCCGGTCTTCAACCTGACCGTGCCCGAAGGACGCTACTACGGCTTTCCGGTCTACGGATTCCCAGGATTCAAGATCGGGCGCTATCACCACCTGGACGAAACGATCGACCCGGCCGAGGGATTGCGCGAACCTGACCAGGCGGACGAAGACATCCTGCGGGCGTTCGTCAGCCGCTACACCCCGATGGCAAACGGTCCGGCGCTGGCGTTGCGCACCTGTATCTTCACCAATTCCCCGGACGAGCATTTCATCATCGACACATTGCCGGACGACGAGCGCGTCATCGTGGCCTCCCCATGCTCCGGGCACGGGTACAAGTTCTGTTCGGTCATCGGCGAGATCCTTGCCGATCTGGCGATCGACGGTTCGACACGCCACGACATCTCGCTCTTCGAGCTCGACCGCTTCCAGGCATGAAAAAGCCCCGCTCTCGTCAGTGAAAGCGGGGCCTGGAAACGATCTTCACGCGGTTCAGGCCCGCAGTCGAATTTCCATGACGACGGCCTCGCCATCCGGGCGCTGGGCGATGAACTCCTCCATCTCAGCGAACGCGTGGGTCAGCGCCTGCATGACGCTGTGCAAGGAAGAGTCGGCCGCCATCACTTCGGCGCTGTAGCGGTCTTCCTCGACCCGGCGATGATTGATGAATCGTTTGGTGCGAATCTCCGCGCTCGCCAGAATTCCCGTTCCACCGCTTTCAACCGTTCGCGGCACGAGATCGAGCGGCCAGGGGATCAGTTTGCCGAGTGTGCGCAGCCTGCGCGGCTGGACGGCATCGTCGGCTTCGCGAACGTCGGCGGTGAGGGCAGGATGTCCCATTCATGTACTCCTTCAAATCATTCCGGCTCGACCGGCGGATCGTGTCTCACCGGCACTACGGACAGCACGCGGGACGGGTGTCAGCATTTCTTCGATTGGCGCGCCATTTCGCTGTCAGCAGAAATGTGTACGTACACACTGTATCAGAACACCTGATCTAATGCAAGCGTTTTGTGACAAATCGTCAAAACATCCGTTCTGATGGGTGTCGTCTTCTACAATGTCCGCATGAGGAACCCGGCATGACCGAATTCGACCTGCGCCCATCGATCGCGGAGCACTTCCGTTCGGTGGCGGATTGGCGTCGCTCGCGCTATCAGGATGACCTGCGCGATCCACGCAATCTGACCAGCGCGGCCGGGCTGGACGCTTTGGCCGATTGGGTTGTCACCCTCCCGGAGGATGACCCTCGCCTGGCGACGCTCTCCCGGGTCGCTTCCGTGGGCGCTTCGTTTACGCCTGGACAGCAGGCGCTCTACGAAATCGGCCGCTTCCGCTTCTTTCAGCCCGAAACCGAGTTCGACACCTTCTTCGACCAGCTCGCCCTTCTCGCCGAAGCAGACCACGCGGAGCACGGCCATTTCGGCGGCAAGCAGGTCCCTGGCGATGAGCCGTGGTGAACCATTCATGAAAACATTGCCGGACACCGGCCGCGCGGTCGCCCTCCTGGCCATTGCGTCCGTTGTCGCGCTTGCGGCAACCGTGACAGCCGCGGGCGTCTGGCTCGGGTTCGGCGGGCAGTCGCTCGCGGAAATCGCCGGCTGGCTGGCGGCTGGAGCGGCATTGGCGCTCCTCCCGGGGGTCTTCTTGCTCTGGGTGGTCGACCGGGCCGAAGATGGCAGCTATCTCGCGCGATTGTCGATTTCGGGCGTCCTGGCGGTATTCGTGTTCGCCATCGCGGCAATCGTTCCGATCTGGCAGGGCACCGACTCGACGACCGACCGGCGCTTGCTCTGGTTGATCATTGCCTTTGCTGCTGTCATCGCGATCTCGTTTGCGTTCGTCGCCGCCTGGATGGACACACGCCCGGTGCGCGCCATGGCTGCGCGCGCAAGCGGCATCGCCGGAGGCCTCTACGAAGCACGGCTCCCTGAAACAGGGAACACCGAGCTCGCTCAGATCGCCACGGCGATCAATCTGCTCGCGTCACGCGCGCAATCATCCTCGATCCGGCAATCGAACCAGGACCGCGCCCGCGAAAGCCTGCTCCTCGCGATTGCCGCCGATGCGCAGGTTCCTATCGACGCCATTCGCGCCATCACCCAATCGATGGCGTCTGGTTCGAACGGAGAGCCCGTAGCAACCCGCAGGCATCTGGACGCTATCGACCGCGAAACTGCCAGCTTGCAACGGAGGATCGACGAGGTCGAGGAGATCGCGCAGCTCGAGAGCGGTCAGGTGACCCTGCGAATGCAACCGGTGTCGTTGGCGCAACTGGTGATCGCCGTTTGCGATCGGCTGCAACCCGGGGCGGCCACGCGCAAGGTCATTCTCGGACCGCATGTCGATTTCTCCGCGCCTCGGGTGCTCGCCGATCCCGACCAGACCTTGCGCGCACTGGAAGCATTTGTCAGCTACGCGCTTGCCGAGACACCGGACGGTTCACAGCTTGCTGTCGAGATGCGCGAATCTGGCCAGTTCGTGCAGGTTGCCGCGCTGGAACTTCCCGGGGAAAACGCAACCGACGTCGCCAGCCGGGTGCGGTGGGAGTCGGCCCACCGGCGTCGCGAATCGGCGCTCAGTCTGGCGGTCGCCGGCAGGCTCATCGAGATCCAGGGGGGCAGCTTCCTGATCTCGCGAGGAAACGCAGGCGCTCCTATGGTCGTGGTGTCGCTTCCACGAAGCTAGCCTGCGCGACCCGCTTCATCGAGTCGCTCGATGCGCTCCTCTGCTGCGCGATTAGCTTCCCAAACGGCGAATGTGCAACAGGTTCGTCTTGCCGGCGACGCGCATCATCGGCAGCGAACCGACGATGAGCGTGTACTCGTCCTTCTCTGCCAGTCCGAGATCGATGATCTGGCGCCCGGTCTTGCGGAACATGAGGTCTGGATCTTGCTCCAGAGGCACTACGATCGAGGTGATGCCCCAGACGATGTTGAGCCGCCGCGAGGTGGTCTCATCACTGGTCACCGCAATCATCGGCGCGGACGGGCGGTACTTGGCGAGACGGCGCGCGGCATTCCCCGTCAGGGTGAAGACAACGATCCGCTGAATGTGCGCGCTCTCGGCCAGCTCGAACGCCGCGCGCGCAATCGCGTCTGCGTTCGCCAGCGCGGTGTCACCCCGCGTGGGAATCGGTTCCAGCGAGGCAGCAGTTCGAATCGGTCCGCCGTGCTCGGCTTCTTTGATGATGCGCGCCATGGTTTCGACCGCTTCGATCGGGAAGAGCCCCACGGCCGATTCAGCGGACAGCATCACCGCATCGGTCCCGTCCCACACCGCATTCGCCACGTCATTCGTCTCCGCGCGGGTGGCCATTGGTTGCGTGATCATCGACTCGAGCATCTGGGTAGCGGTGATGACCGGCACGCCGAGCGCGTTCGAACAGGAAATGATGTCCTTCTGCGCCCGCGGCACTTTCTCCGGCGGAAGCTGCACTCCAAGGTCGCCGCGCGCCACCATGATGCCGTCGGCTTGCTGGGCGATATCACGCACGTTCTGCAGCGCGTCCGGGCGCTCGATCTTGGCGATCAACCCTGGCGGGCTCGCGCCATGCGCGGCGGCCACCCCGCGCGCCATGACCAGATCGCTGGCGTCGTTGATAAAGCTCAGGCCAAGGAAGTCCACGTCCTGCTTGACCGCGAATTGAATGTCTTCCCTGTCGCCGGGCGTCAGCGAGCCGCCGCCGATAAATGCGCCCGGCAACGTCACGCCCTGACGGCCCATCAGCAAGCCCCCACGGCCTACTTTGCAGATGGCCCGATCGCGCTCCACCCGGTCCACCAGCAGCTCGATGAGACCGTCAGAGATCAACAGGCGGCTGCCCGGCTGGATGACGTTGAGCAACTCGGGATAGTCGATGCCAATGCGCTTGGCGGTGGCCGGCACGGGCTCCGGCACGATCTCGACCACGCTGCCCCGCCCGATGGGGATCTTCTCGTCGTTGGTCAGCGGACCTGTGCGGATCTTCAATCCGCGCAAGTCGAAGAGAATCGGGACTTGCGTGCCAAGTTCCTGGCTGACCACGCGCACGTCCTCGATGAGCTTGGCGCGTTCATCAGGTGAGCCATGCGCGGCATTGACGCGCACCATATCCGCCCCGGCAAGCATGAGTTCGCGCAACTTGTCGCGGCCGGCAACGGCGGGACCCAGGGTGGTAACGATCTTCACATGTCGGTCACGTGCCAATCGGATGCTCTCGCTTCACGCAAACGTGCCGATTCCAGACCCTTTGCGGGATCGAAACGGGCGGGTTGATGAGGGGCTTGCGCCGGTGCAAGCAGCTATGCTCTGGCTCAATGCTACCAATCTTTCGAGAGGAGTCGCCGAATTGGGCACCACACATCACGTTTCCGAGGATCTTCGTCACGATCGCTTCGATCCTGCTATCCCGCCAGTCCTGACCATAGCTCCCGGCGATACCGTCGTTTTCGAAACGCCGGAAGCGCTGAACAATCAACTCGGTCCAGAGTCGGCCAGCAGCGCATTGGCGAATCTCGACTTCTCGGTCATCCATCAGATCTCCGGCCCGATCGCCATCGAGGGCGCCGAACCGGGTGACACGCTGATCGTGGAGATCCTTTCCATCAAACCGAAGCAGTGGGGCTGGAGCGGCGTGGTGCCGAACTTTGGGCTCCTCCAGATGGACCCAGAGTATCAGGAACCGTACCTGCATCACTGGGACTTATCGTCTGGCAAGCACGCAGCTTTCGATGATCGGATTCGCGTGCCGTTCGAACCGTTCTGCGGCGTGATGGCAGTCGCGCCGATCAGCGACGAACCGTTGATCACCTTGCCGCCTCGCGCGAACGGCGGGAACATGGACCTGAAGCAGGCGCAACCTGGTTCAAAGGTTTTCTTTCCGGTCTTCGTGCCGGGAGCGAACTTCAGCCTGGGCGATGTGCATGCGGCGCAAGGCGACGGGGAGATCTGCGGCACTGGCATCGAGTGCCAGGCAACCGTGACCGCGAAGTTCGATCTCCGCAAAGGCCACCCGATGCCCGAACCGGCCATCATGCTGCCCGGCAAGATGCCCGGGTCGCAGAACGACGGATGGATGGTAACCACAGCCCACGGCCCCGACCTGATGGAGAACGCGCGCAACGCCGTCCGGTACATGGTGGGCTTCCTGGTGCGCACCGAGAAGCTCAGCCCCCAGGAAGCCTATGTGCTCTGCTCGGCCTGCGCGGACCTCAAGATCGGTGAGATCGTCGACGCGCCGAATTGGATCGTGACGTGCAGTTTCCCGTTGGGCGTGCTTGGTGGAAGGCCCTGAATCCTGGATCCTGAGACGATGCAAAGCCGATCGTGTCGGGACTCATAGAGAGATGGCTAGAAGATCACGCCGCTGCGCAGGATGACATTCGCATAGGGTGAGCACTCTCCTGTGCGGACGACTGCTCGCGTGTCGCGTGTGAGCGCCTTGAACTCGATGTGCGGCACCGATTCGATCGGAACGCCGGGAAAGCAGCGCTCGATGGTCTCGAGCGCTGCCGGATTCGCGGTGAGCGTTTCTGTCGCAATGACGATCGTCTCCACCTTCAGTTCAGAGGCGACCGCCTCCAGCACCTGCGCGAAACGCGGCACTCCCGGGCTCACTGCCAGGTCGATGCGCTCGACCTCGATCGGCACAGGCAGACCGGCATCGGCTACCGTCAAACCATCTGTGTGACCCATCTCGGCAATCAGCATGGACAGCCGATTGTTCAGAACTCCACCAAGCTTCATTGCCGCTCCTGTTTGCGTGGTCCTGAGCCCGGACGGCCATCACCGGGCTCCTGACTCAGGCCCCATTCCACCTATTCGTAGCGCAACGCCTCTGCCGGGGAGAGTTGCGATGCCTGCCGAGCCGGGATGAGCGTCATCAACAGGGCCGCGATGACCGTCAGAATGAGAACCCCGATGATGTTTACCCATGGAATGACCAGGCTCACACCACCCTCCACGAACGAGTCGCCCGCGAAGAGATTTCGCGCCAGCAACAGTCCCAGCACCGTACCTGACAGACACCCAAGCAGCACGATGAACGCCGTTTCGATGAGGAACGACATCGAGACCGCGCGGCTTTGAAAGCCGATCGCGCGCAGCACGCCGATCTGCTGCCTGCGTTCGACCACCGCCCGGAAGGCAATCACGCCAATGGCCGCCAGACCGACGATGAGACCCAGCCCCATGAATCCCTGGAAGATGTAGAGGAAGCTCCGGGCCTGCGATTGGAAGTCTTCCAGCTCATCCTTCACAGAGACGACCTGGACACCATTGATGAGCAGCTTCTGCTCGATCTCCTTGGCGACGTCAGCTGACTGACTCGGGTCGTTCAGTTGGATGAAATACGAGGTCAGCGACGGATTCGGCAGCACCTGCTCCATGGTCGCCATGGGAGCGAAAAGCCCAATAAGCGAGCTGATCTTGGAATCGATGATGCCAATGATCTGAACATCGATGGTCGACCCGCCCGGACCTTCGACCTGGACCGTCACCGGGGCGAAATTGTCGTCGCCGGAACGTACCGCCTCCTGCGGGCCGTCGCCATCCGGATCACTGAGCGTGAACGGATCCTGCACTGCTCCTCCAAAGCTGCCAACACCGGCAAGCGCGGTCGAATCGATCACCGCGACGTTGGGATTCGTGCTCAGCGCCTCGATGACCGCGGCGTCGTCCGCATACCCCTCTGCGCGCTGCTGGAATGTGATGACCGAATCGTCGATCAACCCCTCGTCCATGCCATGGATGAAGATATTCCCCCACTCGCCGCCTTCCCGGCGGACCTTGCCCCCGAATCCAGTCGTCCCCATACCGATCGCGGAGATTTGGCTGGTGTCGAAGCCACGGTCTTGCAAAAGCGTCTCGAAGTCTTGCGCGGAACCGATGGGGTTTGCGCCTCCGGTATCGGCCCGCACGTCCCAACCCGCATTCGCCTCATCGCCCAGAAACGCCTTGGAGAAGTTCTCGTTGATGGTGCTGAACATCACCAGCGAGAAGATGATCAGACTGAACATGGCGATCGTCATGCCAGTGCGCGACGGTGTGGCGCCGGGGAAAGCGACCGCGGTGCGCACGGAGGGCAACGCTCCTCCGAACAGCCCCCCGATCCGGTTCACCAAACCGAGCAGCACATCCAGGTTCTGCACGATCAGGATGGTCGCCCCCGCGACCAGGAAGATCCCGGAGAGAAAGAACATCTCGATATTGCCGTTGAGCTCACCGAACAGGTCCTGCGACTGCTTGTCCGGCAACAACCAGAGCACGATCAGGTAGATGCCGACGATCGAATAGACCAGCCGGCTGGAAACGCCGAAGTAGCGCAGGATCATCGCGATGCCGAACGGCAGAATGCTGAGACCGCTATAGGCAGAGAAGGCGCTGTTGGCGTTCAACCCTGTGATCGTCAGCAGGCCGCCAATCACCAGCGCCAGACCGGCGATCACCAGTGTCCGCTTCTTGCGCACCGGGCTGGAGACATCGGGGATATCGCGGATCGCGGCGACGATGTTCAGGCGGCTGTTGCGAATCGAGGCATAGACCACAGCGATGAAGGTGATGACCACGCCGAGGCAGTAGGCAACCACCATCGAACGTGGGCTGACATACGGCTCGATGTCGAAGAGATCACCGAAGAGCCGTCCGAGAACGACCGCGATGAGATACGCCGCGCCAACGCCGAGGAACGCCCCAACCAGTCCCGCCAGGAGCGCATAGATGGTTCCTTCGCTGAGGAACTGCTGCACAAGTTGCGCGCGTTGCGCGCCGACCGCGCGCGCCATGCCCATCTCCGAACGCCGCTCGGCCGCCAGCATCGAGAAGATCAGGATGATGAGCAGAATGCCGACGCCAATCGAAAAGAGCCCAAAGACGACGAAGAGCGATGTGAACGCGCTGGAAGCCAATGCCGCCTGATCGAGGGTGTCTTGCTTGATAGCGTTGACGCCGATCGGGTCGCCCTCGAACTCGGCGGTCAGCTTCTCGACGATCTCGGCGCCGTTCGCCAGGCTGTCGTGCGTCGTGCCGGTATTCGAGATGGCGACCATGGTGATGTCGTCGTCGCCTGTGATCGCCTGAAGATGCGCGAGCGGCATGGTCATGCCGCTGATCATCCCGCCGGTTTCCCCGCTGAGGATCGAGTCCTGTGCGATCGCTGCCACGGTTGCCGCGTGCGGCACGTTGTCGAAGCTGAATCCAAGCTCCGAGCCAACTTCGGCGCCGAGTTTGTCCGCGGTCGATTCGCTGATGACGATCTGGCCTTCGGTCAGCGACCCAAGATCGATCTGGGAGCCATCGATCGACTTCAGGCCGCCGAACTCGTCCACCAGCGCCGGATCGACCCCGACCAGGCTCACGCTTGGCTCGGCCTGCAGAATGCGGCCTTCCTGCGCCGCGGCCATTAGGTCCTGCGCATTCGCGGGCGCTTCGCCTTCGAACAGGAAGGCCGGAACGTCCTCCCACACCAGCGGCATGGTTGCGTGAATCAACCCGGTTCCTTCGAAGAGCTGGTCGACCCGCTGCACCGTATCGGCCGGAATGGTCTGGTTCGCGCCACCGTTGAGGTTTGCTTCCCCGTCCTCGGAGTTGCTGTAGAGCACCATCTCATCGACCGGGCCGAGCACCTTGTAGGTGAGCGATGTGACGGAGTTGTCGATAGTGTCGCCGGTGCCGAACGCGGCCGCGATGATCAGGGTCGAGAGCATCAGCCCGATGATGACCAGGATCGTCTGCGCCGGACGGCGCGGCACATTGCGCAAACCCATCTTGAACAGAAGGGTCCGCCGCCAGGCGATCCAAAGCACCATGAGCAGACAGATTCCGAGCATGACCAGCAGTACGGCCATGATCGAGTTCATGGGGATGCCAAAGATTTCGTTCATGGGATTCGCTTACTCCCGGGTTTCCGGATCGGACAGTCGTAGCAGCGGACGGCTGCCCTACGCGCCAACGAGCTCGGGGACCTCGACGATCTGCGCGTTGTCCGTCACGATCTCACCGTCGACCATGCTGATCAGCCGCTCGCATTGCGCGCCGACGTGCGCGTCATGCGTCACGAGCACGATGGTCAATCCTTCGTCCTTGTTGAGCTGGCGCATCAGGCCCATGATCTCGTTCGCGGTCGAAGAGTCGAGCGCGCCAGTCGGTTCATCAGCCCAGACAATGGCCGGGTGATTCACGAGCGCGCGTGCGATGGTGGTGCGTTGCCGCTGACCGCCGGAGAGCTCTGCCGGGCGGTGTGTTGCCCACTCGCGCAATCCCACCTGTTCGAGCGCGGTCATCGCCCGCTCGCGCGCGACCTTCGGCTTGACGCCGGACAACAGCAGGGGAAGCTCCACATTCTCCACCGCGTTGAGTACGGGAAGGAGGTTGTAGACCTGGAAAACGAAACCCATGCGCAACGCACGGTATTGTGTGCGGTCCCGATCGGATAGCGTCGCGAGATTCCTGCCCTCGAGCCAGATCTCTCCTGAGTCGACCTTGTCGAGCCCGGAAAGGCAGTTCAGCAGTGTGGTCTTGCCGCAACCGGATGGCCCCATGACGGCCACCATCTCCCCGGGCGCAATGGCAAGATCGACGCCACGCAAGGCCGGAACCTTGGCAGTGCCGGTGTCGTACGTCTTGTGAATCCCGACGGCCTGAATACTGTACTGCGGCTGAGTTGCGGCCACGTGCTTCTCCCAATCGATTACAGGAAACCAGATAAGCCCATTCTGCGCGGCGGGAAAGCGCAACGCTGCGGTCAGTTCGACGGCCGTGCGCTTCGCAGATCAATCGCGAAGCCTATCACAGGCAATCTGCGCTCACGCGATGAGGCACACTACGCTTCTCGACAACGAATCGACTCCGTCTCACGAACTCGCGGACACCGCGTTCTGAAAACGTTGGGCCCATTCATCCCAGCTGGATCGTAGCGGAACGGATTCCAGCCAGAATCGGCCCAGCGGATGAAACCGGGTCCGCCCCGAGGATGAATGTGAATCTGTTGCGCGGCGCGCTCGAGTACATCCAGGACAACCAACAACGGTTCGTCGATGCCTTGACGCTTCACATCCAGCTCAGTCTCACCGCGCTCCTGCTCGGCATCGCCATCTTCGTTCCCCTCGGCATCCTCGCCTCCCGCTGGAAGGGCGGCCCCGCGGTCATTGGCGTGGTTTCCGCGGCACGCGTGATCCCCAGCATTTCGGTGCTTTTCCTGCTCTATCCCTATCGCCGGCAGATTGGCCAGTTCGTGCCGTTCTGGGAACGGAATTTCGTGCTCGCGTTGATCGCGCTCACGTTGTTGGCAGGACCGCCGTTGATCATCAACACCGACGCCGCGCTGCGCGGTGTCTCCCCGGCGGTCCTCGAAAACGCTGAAGGGCTTGGTATGACCGGTCCGCAGGTTTTCGCCCGGGTGCAGCTCCCGCTTGCGCTTCCCCTCATTACTGCCGGGGTACGCACCGCCGCGGTGGAGGTCATCGCCAGCGCCACCTTCGCGGCCTTCATCGGGGTTGGCACCCTGGGCCGTTTCATTACCAGTGGTCTCACGCTTTACGACTTCAGTCTCTTGCTCGTGGGGGCGATTCCCGTCACGTTGCTTGCGTTAGGAGCCGAAGTCTCGCTTGCCGGTCTGGAGCGGTTGGTCTCCGTACCTGCGTGACGACATCCCCGGTTCGATGTTCGGGGATATACCAGAAATCGTGAAAGGACGATTGCAGTGCAAACAACGCGACGAACCATTCTGAAGGGAGCCGCTCTCAGCCCGCTCGTGCTAACGCTCGGCCGATTCGATGTCGGCGCGCAAGACGCTATCAAGGTAGGTTCCAAGGACTTTCCCGAATCGATCATCATTGGCGAAATCTATGCTCTGCTACTGGAAAATGCCGGCTTCTCCGTCGAGCGGAAGCTGAATCTGGGAGGCACAGTGATCGCGCAGGAAGCTCTGCTTTCCGGCGATCTCGATCTCTATCCGGAATACACCGGCACCGGACTGCTGGTCGTGCTCGGCGAGTCGCTGGATGCCGTGCCGGGACTGAACGGCACACCGGAAGCCGCCGTCGACCCGTCCGTGGCGGTCTATGACTATGTCAGCCAACGGTATCTCGAAGAGCACGGCCTCGTTTGGCTCGACCAGACTCCGATGAACGACACCCAGGCCCTGGCGGTGACGCGCGATTTCGCTGACGAACACGGGGTGACCACGATTTCCGATCTGGTCGCGCTCGCTTCAGAAGTCGATCTCGTCTTCTCGGCCCCGGTAGACTTCGAGGAGCGCGAGGACGGTCTGAAGGGGCTCCGGGACACCTATGGCGACTTCGATGCAACCGTCAACGGTGTGGCGCCAGGCATCAAATACCAGGCGCTCGTCGATGGTGATGCGAACGTCGTGCTGGCATTTTCCACCGACGCCGAAATCGGATTCAACGATCTTGTCGTGCTCGAAGACGACAAAGCGTTGTGGCCCCCATACCACGTCGCTCCCGTGGTGCGGCAGGACACCCTGGAAGCAAATCCTGGAATCGCCGATGCGCTCAATGCGGTCGCGCAGTTGATCACCACTGAGGTCCAGATCGGGCTCAACGGCCAGGTCGTGGGGCCGGACGAGAAATCGCCGGAAGAAGTCGCCAGGGAGTTCCTGCAAGCGCAGGGGCTGATCCCCTCCTAGGCTCGGAGAAACAGAGGCCGCTTGGACGTGCTCGACGACCGCCAACACGCATCGGACATCGCGATTGCGTACGATCGTGTCACCAAGACCTACCCCAATGGGAACCGGTCTGCGGTGTCCGATGTTTCGCTGGCCGTCGAGCGCGGCAAGCTGGTCGTCCTCCTGGGCCCTTCCGGATGCGGGAAGACGACCCTGCTCAAGATGACCAATCGCCTGATCGAGCCGGACAGCGGTTCCATCTCCATCGACGGCGTGGAGATCCACTCGCTGCCGGCGCCCGAGCTTCGGAGGCGCATTGGCTACGTCATCCAGCAGACCGGTCTTTTTCCCCATATGCGGGTGGAAGACAACATCGCCGTCGTTCCCAAACTGCTGAAATGGGACAAGCAACGCACGAGCGCGCGGGTCGACGAACTTCTGGATCTTGTCGGATTGCCTCCCGAAGCCTACCGTCGCCGCTATCCCGCCCAGCTTTCCGGCGGTGAACAGCAGCGGGTTGGTCTGGCGAGAGCGCTGGCGGTGGACCCAGGCACCATGCTGATGGACGAACCCTTCGGCGCGCTCGACGCCATCACTCGCTCCAAACTGCAACTCGAGTTGCGCCGCATCCATCAGGAACTTGGACAGACGATCATCTTCGTCACGCATGACATCGACGAGGCGATTCGGCTCGCCGACAAGATCGTCATCATGCGTGAGGGCCGCATCGTCCAGGCTGGTGATCCGCTCGAGATCGTGACCGATCCGGCCGACCGATTCGTTTCCGATCTCGTTGGCGCAAGCGACGCTTTGCGCCGCCTCAGCCTGATCGAAGCTGGCGCCGTAGGCCGCTCCCTCGGGATCGGGGCCATTCCCCCCGAACACGTGGCGCCGGCCGTGGCGGATGTCCGCACCGTCTTTGCGACCATGCTGGATCTCGGGGTGACGACGATCGGGCTCACAGATGCTGACGGCGCCCTCGTCGCTCAGCTCGATCTCGACACGGTCCGCGAGATAGCCCGCACACATGCAGCCGAGATTGCCGCATGAACCTCGACTATCTGTTCGACCACTGGCGCGAAGTCCTGGAACTTACCCGTGAGCATATTCAGCTGTGCGCGATCGCGATCGGGCTGGCGCTCCTGTTCGCAGTTCCCCTTGGCATCGTGATCGCCGCCTATCCCGGCATGCGCACGCCGACGCTGGTGCTACTTGGTGCGATCTATACGATTCCCAGCCTGGCGTTCCTGGCATTCCTGATCCCGGAGTTTGGCCTTGGCGCCAAACCGGCGGTGATCGTGCTTGCGGCGTATGCCCAGCTTGCCCTCGTGCGCAATATTCAATCTGGTCTTTCCGGCGTGGACAGGACCGTGCTCGAGGCCGCCAGCGGAGTCGGCATGACCGGCTGGCAGTCGCTCATGCGTGTCCGCTTGCCGCTCGCGCTCCCCGTCCTGATCGCCGGACTGCGCATCGCCACGGTCAGCACCATCTCACTCGCCACGGTTACCGCATGGATCGATGCCGGCGGTCTTGGTACATTGCTCTTCGACGGCATCGCCTTCAATCGCCCATCGATGATCCTGGCCGGAACGGTCGCCATCACGGCGCTGGCGCTTTCGGCCGATCTGCTGCTTCGGCTCGCAGAACGCGCAACGCCAGCCAGTCGCGCGTTGCAGAGCGCCAGGACATGACTGCCACGATCGGGTAGCATCGGCCTCCGGATACATGGGCCGAGTGGGAACCGGGGAGCACGATTATCATGTCGTCGGTCGCAAAGCTGCTTGCGGGCGCCACCGAGGGATTCATCGACGTTCCAGACGGGAAGGTCTGGTACCAGTCAGTGGGAGAAGGCGAACCCCTTCTCTTGCTCCACGGGGGCCCTGGCGCGTCGTCGGTCTATCTCGAAGCGCTCATGGCGCTTGCCAACGATGGATTTCGGGTTGTTCGCTACGACCAGCTTGGTTGCGGGAAATCGGACCGGCCGGACAACCCCGCACTCTGGACCGTCGACCACTTCCGCCGAGAGGTCGATATCGTGCGTGCGGCTCTCGGGTTTACTCGCATGCACCTCCTTGGGCAGTCATGGGGCTCCTTTCTGGCGCTCGAGTACGTGCTCGCGCATCCGGAGCGCCTGCAGACCCTGACGCTCTACAGCGGCACGGCCTCGACCAGGCAATGCTTCGACGGGATGAACCGTCTACGCGCCCAGCTTCCGGCAGAGACCGTGGCAACCATGGCTCGCTTCGAAGCCGCGCATGACTACCGCAACCCGGCCTATCTCGCCGCTGTGCAGGTCCTCCTCGACCAACACCTCTGCCGTGTCAAACCCTGGCCGGAGGAACTCGTCCGCTCGATGCAGAACGAGGGCGACGCGGTTTACAACACGATGTGGGGACCAAACGAATTCACGCTCACCGGCAATCTGGCGACCTGGGACCGTCAGCACCGACTTGGCGAAATCGATACACCCACACTGATCATGTGCGGCCGCTACGACGAAGTCGTTCCCGAATGCTCCGAAACGCTTCATGCTGGCATCCGCGGGTCACGCCTCGAAATCTTCGAGAACTCGTCCCACCTCTGCCACATGGAAGAACCGGAGAAAGTCTTCCCGATTCTTGTGGAATTCCTGAAGCGTCATCCGATGGCGTAGCGTGCTCGGACTGCGTCGATCAGGCCGAACGAACCGGTGAGCATCATGTCCCCGTGGGGCGCGGCTTCGTGGTAGCCCAATCCGCGGGCAATTCCACGATTGGGCCCCGTGATGGCAACGAACTGGAACGGTTCCAGATCGCGATAGGCATCGTCGAACGCGGCTCCGTGCCCGTCGAACTGCATGCGAAAGGTAGCCGGATCGAGGGTGGCATTGCGCAAGCCGTCGACCAGCCGCGCGATCGTGGCCGCGTCGATCCCGCCGGTATGGTGCTCGAACAGACCGTAGAGCCGTCTCTGGCGAACCAACGTCGCGAAGGTGTGCATATTGCCGACATTGACCAGAATGGCGCCCTGGTCGTCCGCTGCGTCGCGCACCGCCGGGTCGCCCAACGCGCCCATGACCGCCGCAGTTCCCGTATCCATCAACCAGGCGCCCGGCCAGGTCTCCTGCACGCCCGCCATGCGCGTCATCCCGTCCGGCGGCGCGTCGAAAACCATGGCCTCCAACCTGCCCCCATCAGCAATCAACGACTGAAGATAGTCGAATCGCACATCATTGTTGCCCAATCCGGGACGATACCCGTGATCCTGCACGGCAATTGCCGCTGCTTCCGGAAGTTCGATACCGAGCAGACGGAGCCCCGCTCGCAATCCGGCAGGATCGACATCGGCCAGTTCGATGACACGCGCATCAGCCGGAGCATCCTCGCGTAGATCGATGCCCATCGCTTCGACCCGTGTCAGATCGTTGTGCATGGTGCGGGCTGCGCCCGGTGAGGCGGTGACCTCGAGCCCGGATGCGAGATGCTCGCGAATCGCCTCGCTCGAGGCGCCCCCACCCATGACGACGCCGCTGAGATGGATCGGCACACGGTCCGCGGTAGCCGCGCGAATCCGCTTGCCGATGATCTGCGTTTGGGACGGCAGCACCAGCTTGGTCAGGTTTTCGAAGGGGGTTCCCGCCTCATAGACGAGGATGTCTTGCGTGCCGGCGCCAACGTCGATGGCAACCATTCGATCCGGCATCACTGACTGTTTCCTGGAAAACGCTCGATCCATCGAGTCCCTCTTTCGGAGCAATTCATCCGCTTGGCGATGACATCCCATCTTGCCGCGATTTATCATCAGGAGGTCATGGGCGCGGCAGATCGTCGCACTTCCCGGCTCCATTCGGACCGGATCTGCCGCCGGCGCGAGTTCGTTTGCAGCGAGACCCGCGCCTTTCGCGACCAGCATACGCGGGTCGCTGCCCCCGAAAGGTACGCAATTCGATGGCAAGTCTCGACTCGATTCAGGATCCGTCCGATCTCAAGAGCTGCTCCCTTGCGGAATTGGAGCAGATCGCCGACCAGATTCGGGCGGAGATGATCGATGTCGTGACCCAGACCGGTGGCCATCTCGGTGCTGGGTTGGGCGCGGTCGAGCTGACCATCGCGCTCCACTACGTCTTCGATTCGCCGGACGATCTGCTGGTTTGGGACGTCGGGCACCAGGCTTATCCTCACAAGCTCCTGACCGGACGTCAGGACCGTTTCCACACCATCCGGCAAGAGGGAGGGCTTTCCGGCTTCCTCTCGCGTGACGAAAGCGTTCACGATGCGTTCGGCGCCGGGCACGCAAGCACGGCCATTTCGGCCGCCCTCGGTATGGCTGTTGCCAAGCGCCTGCTCGATCCCAATGACAACGACCGCGTGGTCGCCGTCATCGGTGACGGCGCGCTCACCGGCGGAATGGCCTACGAGGGCCTGAACAACGCCGGCAATCTCGACATCCCTTTCATCGTGGTGCTCAATGACAACGAGATGTCGATCGCTCCGAACGTCGGAGCGATGAGCAAGTATCTCGACCGCGTGCGCACCGATCCACGCTACACCCGCGGCCGCGACGATGTGCAGTCCGTCCTCGAACGGTTGCCGCAGGGCGATTTCCTGGTGGAGCTCGGGAAGCGCTGGAAGGACTCCTTCAAGGAGTTCGTCTATCACCGCATGATGTGGGAAGAGCTTGGGTTCACCTACCTTGGACCGGTGGCCGGGCACGATATCCGCGAGCTGGTGCATGCGTTGCGTCAGGCCGAACGGATCGACGGCCCGGTCTTTCTGCATGTTGTCACCGAGAAGGGCCGCGGATTTCCAGCGGCGGCCCAGGACTACGAGCGCAGCCACGCGGTCTCGGCTCCGGCCAAACCGCGAGCCAACGGCTCGCCGCCTGTTCCCCCCAAGTACCAGGAAGTTTTCGCCAGCACCCTGATCGAGCTGGCGCGAACCGACGACAAGATCGTCGGCATCACAGCGGCAATGCCCACCGGCACGTCGCTCGACAAGTTCCAGAAAGCGCATCCCGAGCGGTTCTACGATGTTGGCATCGCCGAGCAGCACGCGGTCACTTTTGCCGCCGGATTGGCCACCCAGGAGATCAAGCCGGTCTGCGCGATCTACTCCACCTTCCTGCAACGCGCATTCGATCAGGTGCTCCACGATGTCTGCTTGCAGAAGCTGCCCGTGGTCTTCGCGATCGATCGGGCTGGATTCGCCGGCGACGACGGACGCACGCACCACGGCGTTTACGACTTGAGCTATCTCCGCTGCTTGCCGAACATGACCCTGATGGCGCCCAAAGACGAAAACGAGCTGCGGCACATGATCGCGACTGCGCTCAGCATTCAGGACGGACCGAGCGCGGTGCGCTATCCACGCGGCGCCGGATTGGGAGTCCCGACTGACGAGCCGATCGAGGTTCTGCCGATCGGCAAAGGCGAGGTGCTGCGTGAGGGCGACGATGTGGCAGTTCTCGCCGTCGGTTCGATGGTCGATGTCGCCAGTCAGGCGGCGGATCAACTGGCGCTGGATGGCATCGAGGCCACGGTCTTCAACGCCCGTTTTGTCAAACCACTCGATCGCGACGCCATCGTTGCGCTGGCGCAACGTTGCCGCGCGGTGGTGACCATCGAAGAGAACACCGTGGTTGGCGGGTTCGGAGCAGGCGTGCTCGAACTGCTGTCTGCCGAGATGATCGACATTCCGGTGAACGTGCTCGGCGTGCCGGATCGCGTTTGGGAGCAGGCGTCGCAGGCGCGTCTGCGCGAATTGGCCGGGCTCTCACCAGCCGGCGTCGTCGACGCTGTGCGAAAGGTCGTCAAGGCTCGGCCGCCTGTTCCGGCAACTTCCGAGATCCTCTCGACGCTCTGATGTCAGAGTGCTGGCCCAGTGTCTCGCCTGATCAGGCAGCATTGCTGGTAGCCTATCGCGATCTGATTCTCGACTCGAATCGCAAGTTCAATCTCACTGCCTTGCGGGATGCCGAGTCGATCGATGGGCGCTTGCTGGCCGAGTCGCTGCGGCTCTCTCCCTTCCTGCCCACCGCATCAGGGCTACGCGCGATCGATATTGGCACAGGCTCGGGTATTCCCGGCATTCCCCTGGCTATCGTGCGTCCCGACATCGATTTCACGTTGGTCGACGCGACCGGCAAGAAGGTGCGCTTTGTCGAGCTCGTCATCGCCGAGCTCGGATTGAGCAATGTCACGGCGATCCATGAGCGGTCCGAACTCCTCGCCCACGACGCAGCATTCCGCGAGAGATACGACATCGGAGTCGCCCGTGCTGTAACTCAATTGCCGGCGCTGGCCGAGCTGATCCTGCCGTTTCTCCGAATCGGCGGACGAGCGCTTCTGCCCAAAGGCGAAGAGTCGAATGACGAGGTGGAACGCGCGCGCAGAGCGATCGAAATGCTGGGCGGATCGCTCGTCAGCGCCGAATTGTTGCCGCGCGTTTCCTGCTGTGGGGTGACGCGGCTGGTCATTCTGGATAAGATAGGCCCATCACTCGTCCGATACCCGAGGCGTCCTGGCATACCGGAACACGATCCACTCGGGGGGTAAACCATGGGAGAACGGATCTATTACCGGAAAGAAAAGCTCCGCGGCGCATGCTGGGAATACGAGATAGACGGCGGATGGATCTCAGTTCCCAGTGAGGCCGGCGAGCGCCGGTTGCTCCATCACCAATTCACCTTCTACCGTCCCAAAGAGGTCGACGTGCGCACGGAAACCGGCGTCGAGCGATTGCAGCGCACCGGCGCGGATCAGTGGTTCTTCCCGGACCGCTGGTATTCGCTCCTGCGTTTTCGCACTGGCGACAACCGGACCGTAGGCTATTACGTCAACTTTTCGCTGCCGCTTACCGAGCTCCGCAAGAACTACTACCGCGATGTCGATCTGGAACTCGATCTCTGGGTCGAGCCGGATGGCACCGCCACCGTGCTCGACCGCGATGAGTTCGAGCTCGAGATCGAACAGGACCGCATGTGCGCGGATTGGGTGCGTTCAGTCAATCAGTCGCTTGCGGAAGTCTCCGCGTCGGTCGCCCGTGCGATCTCCGAGCTTGGGCCAAATCTGGATACGCAAAAGGACCCGAATCACGGGGTACCGCGGTTCATTCTGACGATCTGAAGGTAGGGTCCAGAGTCCGGGGTCCAGGGTCCAGAGCGGGTTTCTCTACCTCGGGTGCTGGACCCTCCTAGACATCGCTCGCGCGCATTGCCGGGGGAAGCTTGACGGGCCGTCGAATCCCGATGCTTCGGTCGTAACGCTCGCGTTTGCCGGGATCGGTCAGCACGTTGTGGGCCTCGATGATTTCGCGCATGCGCTCTGACGCGTCTGGCGCCTTCGAGGTATCCGGGTGGTACTTGAGCGCAAGCCGCTTGAAGGCGGCCTCCACGACCTCTTGTTCGGCAAGCGGATCGACCTGCAGCACCTGGTACGCCGTGCGGCCGACCGGCGCCGCCACCTGCGACTGTGCAAGCTGCTGCTGCGCGCCAGCACCGTTGGCTGCCATGCTGGCAAGCCGGTCCGGCGTAATCATCTGCTCATGGAGCTGCTCGGACTGCTCTGGTGGAACGCCCATGCGCACATTGCATTTTGGGCATTCCACCACCATCTGCTGCGACAGTGGCACCGCCACCAGCGCGACCACAGTGAGCTTCCGTTTCGATTCGTAGACGCTGAAGAGCCCTTGATGCGCGCATTTCGGACAGCGGGCAGGGACGTACCCAACATGTCCCATTTCTTCGCGACTTCCCAAAAACACCAGGTTCGAGCCTCCAGTCGTTTACCGACTGACAACTCTAATGCATCGCTCTGGATATTGGTTCACGAATCGGAGACGCCCAACAGGTTCGCCAGGAATGCGCGGTTCTTTGTGTTCGACTCGAATGGCGCTTGCCGTCCGGGTACGAGGATCTGGTCTTCTTCCGCCACGACCCACCCGTCGAACCCGATCTCATCGATGGCCTCGGCGAATCCGGTCCAGTCGACGATCCCCTCACCCAGGTCGCAATAGAGTCCCTGACCGACCGCGGTGAAGTAGTCGATCTCGCCTGACTGCAATCGCGCCAGCAGATTCGGCTCGACATCCTTCGCATGGATGTGCGTGACGCGGCCGCCCAGCCGCCGCAGCAACGGGATGGAATCGATACCACCAATGCGAATATGCCCGGTATCGAGACAGACCGTCACCGGGGTGCCGTCGATCGCTTCCAGCGCTCTCTCGATCTCCCGGCCGCTTTCGATGTGGCCGCCGACGTGCGGATGCATGGCGATCGGGATACCGTATTCCGCGCCGAGCGCTGCGATTGCTTCGAACGATCGGCGCACCTCGGCCCAGTCGTCGTCGGTCCACCAGCTGTCCGGAAACTCCTCGACGCGCGACACAATCTCCAGACGGCGCTCATCGCCGAAATCACTCACGATCAGGACATCGGCATCGATCGCCTTGAGCGTTGCCAACGCTTCACGGACCTCAACCTCGACTGCTCCCCCGAACGGCTGCTCCAGGGGCACCGCCACCCAATAGGCAACCGAATCGAGCCCATATTGATTCAGCTTTTGGCTGATCGCTTCTGCCGAGGCTCCGAGAAAGAACAACGGACCGAGCTCGAAACCGGTGTATCCCGCCTCGGCCGTGTTCTGGAGAAGCTCGTCGACGCTGGGGTTGCTCTCCCCGTCTGGAGACTCGATGCCCCAATTGATGGGCGCCGACGCCAACCGCACATGTGCTGCCATTTCACTCCGATCCTGTGTCAATCGCCTGCTGTTCCGTTTGGGCGATTGATAGCACGAAGCGCCCGTGGCTGGAAGTGCGTGCGAATGGCGGCGGTCAATGCGATGGCGTCCCGGTCGCGGTTCGCGTCGTTCAGGGCTGCAACCGCCGCCTCATGCGCGCGCCTGGGAAGATTCCAGAACGACGGCAACAAGGCGAGATCGAGGGCCGGATCGAGCCGCGCGGCGGACGCAAACGACGATTGCGCCCGTTCGAAGTCTCCAACCCGCGCCTGCGAAAGTCCGCGTAGCGCCAGCACGCGCGCGCGTCGCTCATGTCCGGCCAGATCGGCATCGCCACTATGCTTCGAGCAGAGCTGGGACCGGAAACGCGCCAGACTCGGTTCCGGGAGGGCGTCGCTTTCCTCCAAACCGGCCAACATGGCCGCTGGCGCCCAGGCTGCCTGATACGATTCCTCCGCCATCGCTGGGCGACCAAGCACAAGTTCGCTAACGAGGCCAACGATTCGGTGCCGCCAAAGCGAGAATTGATCGATTCCACAGTCGGTGAGCAGCATGGCATGACTCCGGGGACGGTCGGCGATCCGGTCGAGCACGTTCGTTCTGGCGCGGGATCGACATTCGGCCGCACGCGTTTCTACGGGGAGTGAAGCGGGCTATCGTGCACACAACTGTCGTGGCACAACTCTAGCAAACTGAGTGTACGTACACAAGCATTCGCAAGGAAGCAATTGCGTTGACCGATCCTGCCGCTGACATTGCTCAGACCGAGCCATCTGATTCCGATATCGCCGCGCTCGGGGAAGCGATCCGCAACGCCAACCGCGTCGTGGTGCTCACCGGTGCAGGCATCAGCACCGAATCAGGCATCCCCGACTATCGCGGCCCAAACGGTGTTTGGTCGACCGGAAAGCCGCCGACTATTGGCGACTTCATGGAGAACGAAGCGACCCGGCGCTCCTACTGGCAGCGGCGGCTGGAGTCCTATCCCAATCTGCTGGCCGCGCAACCCAATCCCGCCCATTTGGCGCTGGTCGATCTGGAGCGCAGCGGCAAGCTGGCCGGTATCGTGACGCAGAACATCGACGGATTGCACCAGCGGGCAGGTTCGCATCCCGAACGAGTCATCGAGTTGCACGGCTCAGCGCATGTGGTCCGCTGCACCAGCTGTGGAACCGTCTTTTCCGGGGAATTGGTGCAGCAATGGCTCATGGACGGGAATCTCTATCCGAGTTGCCCCGTTTGCGGTGGCATTCTGCGCACTGCCACGGTGCTCTTCGGCGAACCGCTCCCGCGCGAGGCGCTCGACCGAAGCATCGCGATCACCCGCGACGCCGATCTCCTGCTCGTCATCGGCAGTTCCCTTGTGGTGAACCCCGCTGCCAAACTGCCGCTCATCGCCAAACGTAACGGCGCTCCGGTTGTCATCGTCAACCGCACCGAGACCCGGCAGGATCATCTGGCCGACTTGCGGCTGGAAGGCTCGGCTGGAAGCGTGATTCCGGCCGCCATCGATCACGCCCTGCGACAGGCTCTCTGAACGAACCATGCGACCGTCGCTGCTCTATCGCGGCAAACCAATATCGCGCGCGGTGGCAATTGCTGTCCGGCCGTGGATGTTCTCGAATCGAACTGCCGGACTGCCCGTTTCGAGAAGCACCCGCGTAACTTCGAGCAGCGATGCGTCCCGCGAGACTTCCGGGAGCGCCGAAAGCGGGATCATGACATCGCCGATCGTGAGTCCCTCGTTGCGATGCCCAACGCCTGCGCGCATCTGCTGGAACTGCATGATGCCCACCGCGCTACCGTTGCCGTCGCGCACGATAGCGACAGCGCTCGGTCCATCGACCGCGAGCACCGCCACCATCTCGTCGAGTGGGCTGGATGCGGAGACAACCGCGTGTGGGGCCTCGAGCAACTGCCCGACGGACCGTTCTCCGGCGGTCTGCAACCAAAATGTCTGCCGTGTCGCCAGCGCTGAAAGCACCCCGAGATCGATTCCAATGGCCGCAATCGCCACTCCCCAGAACCCGGCCTCGCCCTCCGCAGTGAGCAAGACGATCCCGGTGATGAAGAGCATCACGGCAACGACATAGCCAAAGAAGCGCGTGCCACGCAGGGCATCCTCGTCATCGTCGAGCGTGAACCCCAGCATCCAGCGCATCACCCGGCCGCCATTGAGCGACGGCGCCGCCAGGAAGCGCAAACCCGCGCTCCCCCCAATTGCGATGGCGGCAACCGCTGCCAGATCGCTGATGCGGCGATCGCTTGCTTCGACCAACAGATAGACAGCCACCGCGATCAAGCCGATGGCCAGATCGATCCCCATGCCCATGAGCCCGGCGCGGGCCGCGCGTACGCTCGACTTGGCCTCGACAACAGTGGGACCGCACGCGGTGGGAACGGAGATGACCATCGGCAGCGCCGGAGGCCCGACACGAGACAGCCGCAAGCGCAACCGCTCGCTCAGCACACTAACCCCAAAGACGAGGACCACCAACGCGACTCCGGCGCCTGCGATCAACGCCGGGTTCGACGACGGTTCGATCCGTTCTCGCAGCACGCCAAAGAAAATGAGCACCGCCAGCACGATGTCGATCGCGCCAATGGTGAACCGCATGCCCGCCAATTGATACGAAATCCGGGGACCGACCATTTGGACGCCCACCGACGACGGGTGCCAAGTCCTGTCCCTGTAGTCCTGAGACGAAATCGAGCGGCGCGCGCCGCGATGCTCAGGGCTGAGGATTCAGGACTGCATTCGAACCTAGTAGCGTTCGTATTCCTCGAGGTCGAGGACGAAAACAGTCGCAGCGGCGGGCGGTGTGAGCCCGGGAGCCTCGTCCTCGCGGGCAATGCCGGTGCGCGCGTTCTTGCGAATGAGGTCGAGCACCGTGTCCACCTGATCGGTCTGCGCGCCGATCATCAACGTGGTATTGCCACGACGCAGGAATCCGCCGGTGCTTGCGAGACGCGTGGCCCGAAAATCGGACTCCAACAGCGCGTCGACCACGGCATCGGCATCGTCGTTCTGTACGATCGTAATGATGAGCTTGTTCATCGGGTTCATCCTTTCCGGTTCGCAAGCCCGCTACTGCTGCATGTGCGTAACGGCGGCGAGTATACCTGAGGTCATGGCGTGAAACGTTGTTGTGACGCTGCGGCCCGATTCTTGCGGTGCATTCGCGCGTCGAGAAAGGTCTGCAGCATCAGGCTGGCGGCCAACGCGTCGATCTGTCCACGCCGGTCCTTTCGGCTCACTCCGGCCTCGATCAACATGCGTTCCGCTTGCGACGAGGTGAGCCGTTCGTCCCAATAGGCGAGCGGCAATCCGAGCTCGTCCGCGACCGCATCGGCAAAGCGGCGCGTTTCGGCAGCCTGCGCGCCCTCCCGGCCGGACATACCGGTGGGCAGCCCGGCAACAATGGCGACTGCTCCGGTCTCCCGGACGATACGATCGATCTCTGCAATCGAGCGCTTGCCTTGCTCGACCATGCCAAACGGGGTCGAGAGAATCTGTCCATCGTCGCTCACCGCGACGCCGATGCGCTTTTCGCCCACATCCAGACCAAGGACACGGCCGCTCGTTGGCAAGTCGTTCATCAGCTCGTCTCGATCGAGATGTTGGTGGACGATCCAGGCACACGTTCGGGCAACCAGGTCGGGGCGTACGTCACCGTATAGCTCTCGACGTAGTCAAGTCCAGAGAGAATCTGGTCGTTCTCCGACTGGCTGTTTCCGGCGAGTTGACTCGCAAGTGCCGACTTGGCGGACTCGTCGAGCACCGGCACCGCATCCCCGGTGACCGTAGCCAGCAACGAGATGACCCCGTTCACGTTGCCAGTCTCCGCAGGCGTATTGACCTTCACCGAATTCGGATCGAATGAAGAGCCAGCCGGAACCTCGGCCTGCAAGAGCGGGATTGCCTGATCGGTGAGCGCGGTTGGGTCGTAGGCGGTTGCCGAGAAGGTAATGGTCGCGTCGACGCTGACGTCGCTTGCCTCGTCACCAACCTGGCCGCTGAACGCATAACCGCCAGCATCGGGCGTGGCAGTGCCGGCGTCGCTGATGGGTTGCACCGTGGACGGGACCAACAAAAGCCCCTGATCGAGCACGGTCGTGGTCGCCAACGCCAGCAGCTCATTGTCGATCTCGGCTTTCAGCTGATCGAGGTCCTGTTGGGAGATGGTGGTAATGGTCTTCTGGGTGCCTCCCGCAATCTCGGACAAACGGTTGCTGTAGTAGACGCCATTTGGCAGTTGGCCGGTGAGCATACCGGTCGCGGCGTTGCCCGCCTCGCCACCTTCAGACGCTTCGATGTGGGCAGTGACCTCTCCCGGCTCGCCATTGGCCGACGCCGGAACCTCCACTGTCTCCGAGAAGGAATATGACACGCCGCTGAACCCTGCGAACTGGGTGCCCTTTTCGATCGTCACGATTGCGTCAGTCGGATTGCGCAACACAACTTCGCCACTAGCGGCCTCGTCCGGAATGATGGTTTGCCCGGTTGCCGGAACCGTTGCCGAGCGGCTCAACGTGAACTCGACCGGCTGACCGGGAATCACGATGCCGTCACTCGACGCTGCGCTTGCATCGGCCCCCGGCTGAGTAACCTGATATGCCAGGGTAGACGCGACGCTTTGCCGTTTCAGATGCAGATCGACTGTCATCGAAGACAGGAACAACCAATACACGCCGATGGCAATCGCGGCGATGGCCGCTATTCCGGCCAGTACCCCGAGCACTTTGCCCAGCGATCGTCGGCCACCCCCGGAGCGCGGTTTCGGGACGGGAGCGACGTCGTCGCCCTCCTCGTCGTCCACCTCGACTCCATTCGCAAATGGCTCTGTTTCATCGATCGGATCGAGCTCCGGCGCCTGGTAGGGAACAGGCTCAGGAATCTCGTTGACGAGCGGGACGCCGAAGAGCGTCGCCAATTGGCGTCGTAGAGGGTCCTCGGTATAGATCGAGACTTCCACGTCGTCGCGCTCTGCGGCGATCGAGAGCGCGCGAAACTCATTCGCGGTCAGCAAGACGGACGCGTCGGCAGGGATCTCGATGACGAGATCGTCCCCGGCAGCGATCTTGAGCGCCGCGAGCACGTCGCTCATCGACTGCCCGGGGGCAACGGTGATGCTTCTGGTCATGCCGGTTCAGTCCCGGGGATCGAGATGCCGCGCACCCGTCAAGACTTGCTCGTCGCCGACTTCACCAGCTCGGCCACTCCGGCCAGAGCGGCGTCGAGGCCACTCGCATCCTTGCCGCCCGCTTCAGCCAAATCAGGCCGACCTCCGCCCTTGCCGTCGATGTGTTTGGCCAGTTCGCGAACGAGATCGCCCGCCTTGATGCCTCGCGCGATGACGTCTTGCGTGACCAACGCGATCAGACTGGGCTTTCCATCGATTTCTGCCCCCAGGACGACGACACCCGAACCAAGCTTGTCGCGCAGGCGGTCGCCCGCAGTGCGCAGATCACCCTTCTCGTTGACCGCGAGCTTTCCGGCCACGACTGGGATTCCGCCGACATCCACCCTGGAATCGAGCAAATCCCCGACCGATGAACCGGCCAGCTCCGCACGCAGCTTGCCGACCTCGCGTTCGGTGGCGCGCAGCTTCTCGCGCAGCGCGGCCACCTGCTCGGGCAGTTCGGTCCAGGGCGCGCGGAAGTCACGCGCCAGGGAATCGAGAACTGCTTGTTGCCGCATCCCGCGTTCGATAGCGGCCTGTCCGGTAACGGCCTCGATGCGCCGCACCCCCGCGGCAACCGACCCTTCGGATACGATCGCGAATGGGCCAACCTCACCCGTGTGGCGCAGATGCGTGCCGCCGCAGAGTTCCTTCGAGAAGTCCCCGATCGTGACCACGCGCACGGAGTCGCCGTACTTCTCGCCGAACAGCGCCATCGCGCCGCCTTCGACGGCCTCCGCATAGGGCAGCACCTGCGTGCTCACCGGCGTCGAGGCTAGCACCTGCTCGCTGACGATCTCGCCCACGCGCGCCACCTGCTCAGCGCTCATCGCGTCGATGCTGGTGAAGTCGAAACGCAGTCGATCGGGCGCCACCAGCGAGCCTGCCTGATGGGTATCGGTACCGAGCACCTCGCGCAGCGCGCGGTGCAAGAGATGAGTGGCAGTGTGATTGCGTTTGATCGCCTGGCGGCGTTCGGCATCGATCGCGGCACGGGCCGGTTCTCCGGTCTTGATGAATCCTTCCGCCACGATGCCGCGATGGACGAAAAGCGTGGGTGTCGGCTTGAACGTATCGTCGATGCTGACCACGCCAGTGTCGGTGCGAATCTCACCCTTGTCACCGATCTGGCCGCCAGATTCTCCGTAGAACGGAGTGCGATCGAGAATGATCTCCACCTCATCGCCCGCTTCCGCCGACTCGATGAACCCATCCGGATCGAGCAACGCCAGGATGGTGGCGTCGGCTTCGGTCTCCTCGTAGCCGAGAAAGTCTGTGGACAGCATGCCGCGTTCGACGTAGAGCGCATTGCGTTCGCGCTGATTGTCTTTGAAGGCCGCGCCCCCGCGGCTGATCACCCGCTGTTCGGCCATGGCGGCATCGAATCCCTCGATATCGACGGCCATGCCCTGTTCGCGCGCAAGATCGACCGTGAGGTCGAGCGGGAAGCCATAGGTGTCGTAGAGCCGGAACGCAACCGCGCCGGGCACCGTGAGCTGCATGATCTCCTCGCCCGCCGGCGCCACCGCGCGCAGCTTGGCGACCTCGTCCTGGAAACGGTGGATGCCGGTGCTCAGCGTTCGCCCGAAGGTCTCTTCCTCATGCGTCAGCACCTTCTCGATCTGCCGCTGCCGCTCGACCAGCGCCGGATAGTCGGCGCCGAACTGCCCGATCACCACCCGCGCCATCTCGGCCATGAACGGCTGCGTAAGGCCAAGACGACGACCGTAGCGAATCGCGCGACGGAGAATGCGCCGCAGAACATAGGAACGCCCCTCATTCCCTGGCAGGACGCCATCGGAGATCAGGAACGTTGCGCCACGCGCGTGATCGGCGATGACGCGCAACGCCACATCCGCATCCGGATCGGTCCCATAGGTCACGCCCGCCAGCTCGCCAGCACGGGAAATGATGGTCTGATAGAGATCGGTGTCATAGATCGAGCTGACACCTTGCAGCATCGCAGTCAACCGCTCCAGGCCCATGCCGGTATCGACGTTCTGCTTCGGCAATGGGGTTCGACTGCCGTCGGGCGCCTGGAAGAACTCCATGAAGACGTTGTTCCAGATCTCCAGGAAGCGGTTGCTCTCACCCGGCCCGTCGCCGATCTCACCCGCCTCCGGTCCGAGATCGAAATAGATCTCGGAGTCGGGCCCGTTTGGCCCGGTAGGACCGACTGGACCCCACCAGTTGTCTGAGAGTTTGCCGATGCGCTCTTCCGGAACGCCGATCTCGTCTCTCCATATGCGATAGGCATCCTCGTCGTCCGGATGCACGGTCGGGTACAGCCGCTCAGCCGGCAACCCCATCACCTCGGTCAGGAATTCCCACGACCAGCGCAGCGAATCGGGCTTGAAATAGTCGCCCACGGAGAAGTTGCCGAGCATGAAGAAAAAGGTGCAGTGGCTCTCGTCCCCGACCTCGTCGATATCCACCGTGCGAAAGCACTTCTGCACAGAGGCCATGCGCACCGCGGGCGGCGTCTCGAGCCCAAGAAAGTAAGGCGTCATCTGCTGCATGCCAGCGGTGGTCAGCAGCACAGTGGGGTCGTTATGCGGCACCAGCGACGAACTGGCGATTTCCTTGTGCCCACGCTCCTCGAAGAACTCGATGAAGGCACGCCGGACCTCGGAACCGCTCATCCATCGGTGGCCATGGCTCCGTCGTTCGGTCGCAGATTGCATGGTGTGGTGTGTCCTCGTGGGTCGTTCGCAGAAAAAGGCAACGCAAATCAGACGCTGCCTGAAAATGCGCAGGGCGATTCTGCCAAACGGAACGCCGCTATCGCAAATTTTCCCGGTTTGCTACCCTCCATCGGGCATATCAGGAGAGGTAAACGGTGGCGCGCACGCGAGCGAAACTGGAATCTGTGGCCGGATACCGGTTGGGCGTCTGCTATTACCCGGAACAATGGCCGAGGGACCGCTGGACCGTCGACGCGCGGCAGATGCGCGCGCTCGGTCTCGTCTATGTGCGGGTCGGCGACTTCACCTGGAGCGACATCGAACCCGAACCGGGAGCGCTGACCTGGGACTGGCTCGATGAGGCAATCGATACGCTGGCTGCCGAAGGCTTGCGCGTCGTCATCGCGACGCCAACCGCCGCGCCGCCACCATGGCTGACAGCCGCATTCCCTGACATCAAACCGGTCGACAAGGAAGGTCGTCGATTGCGTGGCGGGTCCCGGCGGCATTGCGACCTGGCTTCCGACGACTACCGGCGTGAAGCGGCCCGCATCTGCGGCGAGTTTGCCCGGCGGTATGGGATCCACCCGGCCGTCGCCGGCTGGCAAATCGACAACGAGCTCGGCGACCACGACACGGGCCGAAGCTACAGCCCCGCCGCGCTTGCCCGGTTCCGCAGGTGGCTTTCGGAACGGTACAGCACGGTCGCGGAGCTGAACCGCGCCTGGGGTGCTCGCTTCTGGAGCCAGCAATACACCGCCTGGGAGCAAATCGATCTGCCGAATCTCACGGTCGGCGGCGCGAACCCGGCCCATCTACTCGACTTCTATCGATTCAGCAGCAATCTGATCGCCGAGTTCCTGACCGAGCATGCCACCATCATTCGTGCCCATTCGCCGAATCGCTGGGTGACGCACAACTTCATGCGCTTCTGCGACCAGTTCGATCACTATCCGGCAGCCGCCCCGCTCGACTTCGTCACCTGGGATTCCTATCCCACCGGCGGCGTCGAGTACTCGGATCTCACCGTCGAGGAAAAGGCACGCTGGGCACGCACCGGTGAGCCGGATCTGGTTTCCGTCAATCATGATCTCTATCGGGGGATGAAACCGGCGCCGCACCATCCATGGGTGATGGAACAACAGGCCGGTCAGATCAATTGGGCGCCTTCGAACCCATTGCCGGCAGCAGGAGCCGTCGATCTCTGGACCGCGCAGACATGGGCCCACGGAGGAGCGTGCACCAGCTATTTCCGCTGGCGAGCATCGACCAATGGGCAAGAGCTCACCCACTCCGGGCTGGTCCGTCACGCTGAAACGCTCGACCGTGGCGCGGAAGAGATCGCCACCTTCGCCCTGAATGGCGAGCAGCTCGTGGATGCGCCCCGCACGGTCGCGTTGTTGCATGACTACGAATCGCTCTGGGTCTACGACGAACACCCGCAGACGGCTGGGGCAACCTACTGGAAGCAGTTCATGCTCTTCTACGCGGCGCTGCGTGGACTCGGCATCGATGTCGATATCCGGCATCCCGATGCCGATCTCGCGCGTTACCGCTTGATCGTTGCTCCTGCGATTCAACTGATCGATGGGACCAGAACGGCCCGCCTTGCGCGCGCAGCCCGGCACGCACGGATGGTGTTCGGACCCCGCACCGGGCTCCGCGACCTGAACGGGAACGTCCACCCGGGTGGCCAACCGGGGCCATTGGCCGATCTCCTCGGTTGCCGCATGATGAACTTCGACGCGATGCCACCGATGGTCTCGGTCACTGCTGGCGGCCACCGAGTAGAGATGTGGGCCGAGTCGTACCAGACGATCACGGGTGAGCCTGTGATCGCATACGACGACGGCCCGCTTTCGGGCATGACCGCCGTCGTGCGCAATGGTTCGTGCCTCACCATTGGCGCATGGAGCCGATCACTCGTCGACGAGCTGCTCGTATCCGAGCTACGCGCCGTGGGTATCGAACCGTTGCAACTTCCCGATGGCCTGCGCCGGGTGTCGCTCGGCAATCGTTCGATCTGGCTCAATTTCACCGATCGGCGGCAGCGAACGCCGAGCGGTCTCGATCTCGACCCGATTTCCTGGCGCATCGACGCGCAGCGAAAGGACTGATCTCATGGGTTCCCCTCGCATCGCCCTCGTCGGCGCCGGCAGCGCGGTCTTTGCCCGCGCGTTGATCCGCGACACGTTCACGTTTCCTGAGCTGCGCGGCGCAGAGCTTCGTTTGATGGACATCGACCCAGCGCGGCTCGCCGATACCGAAGCCATTGCCAATCGGGTGAAGCAGGAATTCGGCGGCACGGGACCGGTGACGACGCACACCACGCTCCCACCTGCATTGGCAGACGCCGACTTCGTCATCACCATGTTCCAGGTGGGCGGATATGAACCGGCCACTGTCACCGATTTCGAGATTCCCAAGAAGTACGGTCTGCGGCAGACGATTGCCGATACGCTCGGTATCGGCGGCATCATGCGCGCGCTGCGCTCGATCCCGGTGCTCAACGGAATCGCCGAAGAGATGGAGCGCTCCTGCCCGGATGCGTTGTTGATGAATTACGTCAACCCGATGGCGCCGCTCGTGTGGGCGGTCACCAAGGCAACCTCGATCGAGACCGTCGGGCTTTGTCACTCAGTGCAAGGAACCGCCGCCGAACTGGCGTCGTTCCTCGATGTCCCCACCGAGGAGATCGACTACGACTGCGCTGGTATCAATCACATGGCCTTCTACACCCGATTCGAACGGCAGGGCGAGGATCTGTACCCTGCGCTCCGCGCATTGGAAAAGACCAGGCAGTATCCGGCCTGGGAAGCCCCACGATTCACACTCATGCGCGACTTCGGCTACTTCGTGACCGAATCGAGCGAGCACCTCAGCGAATACGTGCCCTGGCTCATCAAGGACGGGCGCGACGACCTGATCGACCGATACAACATCCCGCTGGACGAATATCCCGCCCGCTGCGTCGATCAGATCGCCGACTGGTCGCTCATGCGCGCCGCGCTCCTTTCTGATCGTCCAGACGCGATCGCTGCCTATCAAACCGCCAAAGGGGAGACCCTGAGCGGCAATTGGGAGCGCAAACTGGCGCGCGAGCGCTTGCGCGATCCCGAAAGCGAGCGCCGCCTGCGCGCCCGGCTGCTCGAAGAGCGGCTCGCCCACCAGACTGGGCATTCTGGCGAATATGGCACCCTCATCATCCACGCCATGACCACCGGTCAACCCTCGACGATCTGGGGCAATGTTCCAAACGCTGGCCTGATCGACAACCTGCCTGCCGATTGCGTGGTGGAGGTTGCCTGCAACGTCGACCAGCGCGGGCTCAACCCGCAGCCATACGGCGCGCTTCCCCCGCAACTTGCATCATTGATGACGACCAACATCAATCCGCAACGGATGATGGTCGACGCCGCGCTCAGTCACTCGCGCGCGTCTGTCTATCAGGCCGCACTGCTCGATCCGCATACCGCGGCCGAGCTCGACCCGGAACAGATTCGCGCCATGGTCGACGAGCTGATCGTCGCCCACGGCGATCTCATCCCGGAGCTCGCGTGATCTCGCGCGAGGATCGCTATCTCGGCTGTCTCATCGGGCTTGCCTGCGGCGATGCGCTTGGCGGCCCGGTCGAGTTCGATACCCGCGCGCAGATGGACGAACGCTTTCCCGATGGATTGCGTGAATTCATCGGGGGCGGATGGCTCGAACTCTTCCCGGGGAAATCACAGACGATACGCAGATGGCGCTGGATGTCGCCCGTTCGCTGGCCGCGTTTCCGGACGTGAACATGGACGACATGGCCGCCCGGTTCCTCGCCTGGCGGAACTCGGAGCCGAAGGACATCGGCAACACCACCAGGGACGCGCTCGACCGCATGGCGCGCGGGGTTCCCTGGGACGAGGCTGGCGAGCAAGCGCACATCAGCCGCGGTCCGCGCGATTCGGCCGGCAACGGCGCCATCATGCGCTGCGCTCCGATCGCCATGCGCTTTCGCGCGAATCCCGCACGGGTGCGCTCCGTTTCGATCGATGTCTCCCGTATCACGCATGCGAATCCGCTTTGCACCTGGGCCTCGGTGGCCGTGGACCAGGCAATTGCCGACTTGCTCGATGGGGCGCCCGTCGATTCCGCCATCACCGCTTCGGCGCGCGGCATCGACGACCCGGAGGTGGTCGCCTCCATCGCGCATGCGCAATCGGCAACCCGCGACGAGACGAGGTCGGGTGGATTCGTGCTGGACACGCTCGGCGCGGCCTATTGGTCGCTTTCGCAAACCGACACCTTCGAAGAAGCCGTTGTCACCGCTGTCGGCCTGGGTGGAGACACGGACACGACCGGCGCCGTCACCGGCGCGCTGGCAGGCGCCCGCTACGGATATGCGGCGATTCCAGAACGCTGGAGCTCTCAGGTGCAGCATCGTAACGAGCTCCATGAGCTTGCGCTGCGGCTCCTGCAGTCGAGCGAGAACCGTTAGCCGGCAACCGACCGCTCGTTTGCGATCCGTTCCATGATGGCGAACGTCACGCTCGAGCTCGTCACCGGAATCACGTCGAACTGCATGTATCCCTCCCACCTGGCGATCCACTCCTGCAAGAGCGCCGGGTCTTCGCATTCCATCAGCTGAAAGCAGACATCGAGTGAGACCGAGATCCATGAATTCACATAGGTGAGTCCTTCCGGTTGTTGTCGGCCATTCTCCCGGAAATTGCGATAGACCTCCGCTGCCTTGCCAGCCGGGAATCGTTCGACCACCATGAACAACATGACTACTCCTTTCTCGACCATCCGCTGTAGTCGAGCAACTGCCGCTCGACGGAAACTGCGCTTTGCGCGTTCGAAAAGAGCACCGGCACGCCCATGCGCGCTGCCCCTCTCCTGACCTGGTCGCTGGTGCTGTGCGTGATCAGACGCACCAGCACGACCGCCAGATCGCACCCTTGCAAGACCTGCACGATGTCCCGCTCCCGCCGGACTGCCTCGCGCGAGGAGGGTATCGACGCGACTTCGATGCCATGTCGTTGTAGCAGCGCGGCCGCGGTGACGCGCAATTGGGCATGACCTCCCGCGAGTGCGATCGTTCGATTGGCGAGCATGTCAGGCAACTCACCCGGCACATCATCGTCAAAGGAGATCGTCCGGCGCATCTTCCGATCCGCCTCGAGCCGATACGCTTCGGGTGACGCGCCAACTGCGTGGAGTAATCGCTCGCAACTCCGGCTGTCGGCTCCCCGATCGAGTTGTTGCATGCCTACGGCCTCGATGTGGCTGACCGCAAACGACCGCATTCCGGCGTCGGTGGAATACGCCAGCAGCTCCAATAGCGAAAACCCGGTCTCATGTTCGGTCGCCAGCATTTCGATCTCGTCCAGCCGGCTCGAGGACCGAATCGCCGACCAGGCCGGTTCGCCCGCCGCAACCGCGGAACTCAGCATGTCTTCGGCCCGTTCGCACCGGAGCGCTGGGTCGTTCGTCGACACGATCGCCACATCGAACATCAGCATGCGAAAACGAAAGTCGTCGACGGGCGCGCGCGCCTCGGACGAACGATCGAGGTCGGACAGCAAACGCGCAAGCTCGCTCTCGAACCGGCCAGCCGAGGCCGCATCCAGCAACAGCTCCGCCGAAGTCTCCAGATCGAGCAACCCGTTCGCCTGGTCCGTGGTGCGTGGATCGCTCATCTACAATCGGCTCCTGCGACCGTTCGGCCCTACCGGGAGTAACCCCAATGCCCAGCGACGAAAACGTGCCCCCAACCTACTGGGGAACGATCGACGAGATGCCCAGCCTGAGCCCGTTGCCCGGCGTCACCATGTGGCCGGCGGCTGGGTCGAGGATGATGATCAACTTCGTGCGCATCGATCCAGGCGCCGAGGTTCCGCTTCACGCGCATCCGCACGAACAGGGTGGCACGGTGATCGAGGGCCTTATCCATATGACCATCGATGGCGAAACCCGCGCTTTGCGCGCTGGCGATGTCTACATCGCGCCACCGAACGCCGTGCATGGCGCGACCGCGGGACCAGAGGGCTGCCTTGTCGTCGATGTCTTCGCGCCGCCACGCGAGGACTACGTCATTCCTGCCGAATAGATCGCGCGCTGACCGATAGCGCATCGTCAGTTCGCAGCCAGGGAGTGGCGTGGAGCCGTTGGCCTCAGGAAGAATGCTTGACCTGCACATTTCGATGCCGATATACTCATAACGCTATGTCAAACGAGCGGCGTTCCGCCGCATCGCCTCTGGATGCAGTATGGGTGAACTCGTTCTCGGCCGGCCGACCTTCCAGATCAAGTACGCGGTGTCGTTACCGGTCGACTTGGTCTCGTACATGTCGCTCGTCTACCGGGCTGTGCCTGGAAGCGGGCTCCATCCGTCACTGGTCGCCGCCAGGCGCGCCCTCTCCGATCCGATCCAGAGCGACCTCGATCTGCTGCATGGATTTTCCGGACGGCTCCTTTACTACATGGAAGAGCCGTCGATGCGCTTCCAGCCGCTGCGCCCTGAACGGAAGAACTCGAGTTTCGACGAGTTCAAGCACTTCCTGAAGCAACTCTCTCCCGAAGACTACCGGGAGATGGCGTTCCATTCCCTGCAGCGGGTGCATCAGGATTTGCAGACCGGCGCCACCACACCGCCCCTGAGCGACGCGCGCGCCTGGCGCGAATACGTGCTGCCTGCGCTGACGACCGCCTCGCCAGAGGATGTCTACGCGCTCGTGCTCGACCCGGCCGACCTGAAACGCCGCACCATAGGGCTCATTCAGGGTGTCTGGGATGCAGGGTACGCGGCCGACTATGCCAAGCATCATGAGATCCTCGAGAAAGCCGGCGAGCTGGCCGCCAAGACGACAAGCCAGGGATTCGGTCTTGCCTTTCCCGAGCTCACCGGCAACCGTCTGCCGGCGCCATTGGTGAGCCGCCTGAACGACATCGAGACGGTGACGTTCTGCCCCTCCTACTATCTGAACAACTTCGTCAGCTACATCCTCTATCCGCCGCAGCTCATCGTCTTCTTCGCCGCCCCCGAGTTCATCAACCGGTCGCGTGCTGCCATCTCACAAAACGGGCATGCGCTGCGTCAAGTAAACGAAGCCACGATCGACTTGACCGACGATCAGTTTCTCGATGCTCTGCGCGCGCTCGGAGATTCGAACCGGCTCCGGATTCTCGATCTCCTTTCCGCTCGGGAGCTCTATGCGCAGGAAATCGTCGGTCGCCTCAATATCGCGCAATCGGCGGTATCGCGGCATCTCTCACTGCTGGAACGAGCGGGCCTGGTTCGGGTCCGGCCCCGCGGCGGGATGAAGTATTACGAGATCGACAAGAAGCGCCTGGACGACGTCGCGCGTGCGTTACAGTTCCGGGCAGGAAATTAGGTAACATTGCAATTGTCGACGTTGTCACACGGACTATGCACATATCACGAAACTGTGTTATAGTGATGACACGTTAGCAAACGAAGAGTGGCGGACAACGGAGTTCGGGCCTCAGCTGACCTTAACAACTGAGACGACACGTAGTGAGTCGATTGGCTCTTGGGCGCTGCCCAATCGAGCCACCACGCGGGAATCACGTTCACGCAGTCATGCTGGACCCGCGGAGGTACTTTCCCTTAGCCGCCTTGGGCGACGTTAGCCGGTCGCCTGGCAAGATATACCTCTCATTTCCCTCCACCACGCGTCGTATCGATACCCTCCGGGGTGTCTACGATCGCTTCACTACAATTCCTCTCCGACGCCTGGCCTACGATCGCGGCCAAGCTGGTATGCCTCGGCAGCGATCGAAACAGAGCGGACGCCCGGTGCAAATGCACCGGGCGTTTCGTGTTTCTGGGTGGTCCGAGGTTCGGAGACGATGGTGGAAACACGAATAGGAAATGGGAGATAGGAAATAGGAAATGGAGAATCGAGTCTTCAGCAACAGGTTGATCGCGTCTGACAAGCAGATCGGCTGATTGCCGAGGAGTTTAGCCCAGCGTTTCAACGGTGGGACCGCGCGGGGTCTCGATGCGCGGTCCCCGAGCATCCGAGCGGACTCGGCCCTACTCTTCCCACTTCGGGAACAACGGTCCTGCCGGCCGCACCGAGTCAAGCTCGACGCTCCCCCACCCGATCTTCGACACCAGATCACCCGCGGCCACCGGATCGAGCCCGAGCTGATCCATCAGCTTGTCGCTTGTCATCGGGATGTAAGGCGCCAGGAGCAGCCCGGCAATACGTGTCGCCTCAGCCGCTGACCAGAGCACGGTGTCGAGCTCCCTGGCCTTCTCCGGGTCCTTGGCTAGCGTCCAGGGCTTGCGTTCTTCCAAATACTGGTTCACCCGCCGCACGAGCACCCAGATGCTCTCCAGCGCGACGTTCAGTTCCCAGTTCTCGATCTGCTCGGCGGAAACGCGGGTCGCCTCAGCGGCGACCGCCTGCAACGCCCGCTCGATCTCCCCGTCCTCACCAGGCGCCGGAATCGCTCCCTCACGATACCGGCCGATCATCGCCACGATGCGATTGAGCAGGTTGCCGAGATCGTTGCCCAGATCGTCGTTGTAGCGGCGAATCAGATTGGCGCGCGAGAAATCGCCGTCGGATGCAAAGGAGGTATCGCGCGTCAGGTAGAACCGGATCGGATCCGGCCCAAACTCCTCCGCGAGCTCGACCGGATCGATGACATTGCCGGTGGTTTTCGAGATGCGCTGACCTTCGAGCGTCAGAAAGCCGTGCACCACGATACGCCGTGGCAATGGCAGTCCGGCCGACATCAGCATTGCCGGCCAATAGAGACAATGGAAGCGCGTGATGTCCTTGCCGATCACTTGCGAATCGGCTGGCCAGTACGTGTTGAATCGTTCCATGTCGTCCGGGAATCCAACCGCGGTGAGATATGTGGTCAACGCGTCGAACCAGACATACATCACTTGGCCCGGATCGCCCGGCACGGGGATGCCCCAGGCATCGCTACCGTCGCGCACACGGCGTGAGACCGAGAAATCCTTCAGACCGGATTCGAGCAGCGCCTTCATCTCCGGGAAGCGCGACGCGGGCGTAACGAACTCCGGGTGCGCGTCGAAATGCGCGCGCAGCTTGTCTTCGTACTTGCTCAACGCGAAGAAGTAGTTCTCTTCTTCGAGCCAGTCCGGCGTTATGGACGGATGGTTCGGACAACGCCCGTCGACCAGCTCCGCGTCGGTGTAGTAGTTGTTGCAATTCGGGCAATACCAACCGGCGTAGACATGCTTGTAGATGTCGCCGTTCTGCTGCGCGCGCTCGAACAGCTCCACCGATGCGCGCATGTGCCGCGGCTCGGTGGTGCGGGTCCAGGCATCGACGCTGATCTCCAGCGCGTTCCAGGCCCGGGTGAACTTCTCGTCCATCAGGTCGGTCCACACCTGGGGCGAGACGTTGTTCTCCTTCGCCGCCCGCACGATGTGCTGGCTGTTCTCGTCCAGCCCCATGCAGAACGCGGTGTTGTCGCCCAACAGCCGGTGATAGCGCGCAACTACGTCGGCGGACACCTTCTCGAGCGTATGCCCGATATGCGGCTCCCCATTCGGATAGTCGATCGCGGTCGTGATGTAGAACGATCGCTCGCTCACAGGATTGCTCTCTTTCGATTCATCGTCTTAGGTCAATTGGTTGGGGCCACAAGCCGGCGGAATCACTCATCCCCGCCGGCGCGGAGCATAGCGTAGTACTTCGCGGCCGGATGATGCACCACGATGGCCGCAGTCGTCTGTTCCGGATCGAACTGGAAACCCTCGGTCAGCCTGACGCCGATCGAGGGCGCATCCAGCAGCTTCTCGACCAATTCATGATGCGACAGGTCAGGGCAGGCCGGATAGCCCCACGAGTAGCGTTTCCCCTGTTCCGGGCCGATTCCCATCTCCGCCCGCACCCGCTGGTGGACGTATTCGGCCAGTCCCTCTGCGGTTTGCACACTCAGCCCGTGCGTGAAGTAGCTCTCGGAGTAATCGCCCGCGGCCTGCAGCGCCTCGGTTCGCTGGGTTGCTTTCTTCCCGGCAGTCACGATCTGCAGCACGGCGGTGTCGCGTTCGCCCACCTCGATTGGCGCGAAATAATCCGCCAGACAGAGCCGCTCGCGTGCCGGTTGGCGCGGGAAGGTCATCCGGCCGACTTCCTGTTCCGGGTCGTTCGGATCGAAGAAGACGACGTCATTCCCGTCGCGGTTGACCGGGAAATACCCATAGCGCACCCGAGGCTCCAGCCAGCCGTTCTCCTCGGCGTCGGCCTGCATGCGCTGCAACCGCGGATGGAACTCTTCGCGCAGAAGTTCGACCCACTCGTCGTCCTTGACGCCCTTGCCACCCCAGTGCAGCCGGAAGAGCGTCTTCAGATCGAGATGCGGCCAGACATCGGCCAGGGTGAAATCGGTCGGTTCGATGACGCCCCAGAACGGCGGTGTCACGATCGGCGCCAGCGGCACCGTCGATTCCGCCACCTGCAGAAGCTCTTCCTGCAGGGTGAACGACTGCCGCATCGGCTTGTCGAGCGCTCTGGTCGCATCCTCTACCGTCTTGGCAAGGAGTTTCGAACGTTCTTCGGGCACGATCAGGCGATCCATGATCGAAAGCCCCTCGAACGCGTCCTTAGCGTAGAAGACACCGGACTCATAGGCGCCGTCGCCACCGGCGAACAGCGTCCGTTGGGCATAGGGGCGGTTGATCGCTGCCCCGCCGATCATCACCGGGAAATGAAGATCCCGATGCCGCAGTTCCTCGACGCAAAGCGGCATCTGCTTGCTCGTGGACACCAGCAACGCCGAAAGCCCGATCGCAGTCGCATCGACCTCGACGGCTTTTTCGATGATTCTGGTCACCGGCACCTGTTTGCCGAGATCGTGCACGGTGTAGCCGTTGTTGCTCAGAATGGTGTTGACCAGGTTCTTGCCGATGTCATGCACATCGCCATAGACCGTGGCCAGCACGACCACCCCCTTGGACGCCCCCTCGACCCGTTCCATATAGGTCTCGAGCTGGGCGACCGCGCGTTTCATGACTTCGGCCGATTGCAGCACAAATGGCAGGATCAGCTCGCCAGCGCCGAACTTGTCACCGACTTCCTTCATCGCCGGAAGCAACACGTTGTTCAGCACATCGACCGGATCGCCTGCTTCGGCCACTGCCTGGTCGATATCGGCCTCGACGCCCTCTTTCTTGCGATAGACGATGCGGTAGTGCAACCGTTCGCGGACGGTCATGCCCGCCATCGGGTCGGGTCCGCCGCTGGCCGCGACGTCCTCTCGTCCTTCGAAGAACTGAATGAACTCCTGCAACGCTTCCGGCCGCCGGTAGAAGACCAGGTCTTCGGCGAGCTTGCGCTCTTCCTCGGGGATCTCGGCGAAGGGGATGACATGGGACGGATGGATGATCGCGAGATCGAGTCCGGCCTCCACGCAGTGATAGAGGAAAACCGCATTCAGCACGCGCCGTGCCGGTTGGCTGAGCCCGAACGAGACGTTCGAGACGCCCAGGATCGTATAGACCTCGGGCATGGCCGCCTTGATCGCGCGAATGCCCTCGATCGTTTCGATGGCGGATTCGTTGAACTCGGGATCACCGGTCGCCAGCGTGAACGTCAGGGCATCAAAGATCAAGGAATCACCCGGCAAGTCATATTCCTGGGTGACGATGTCGTAGATGGTCTGGGCAATGTCCAGCTTGCGCTGGCGAGTCTTCGCCATGCCGATTTCGTCGATGGTCAACGCAACCACCGCCGCGCCATGGTCCTTGACCAACGGCATGACTGAATCGATGCGCGTTCGGCCATTTTCCATATTGATCGAGTTGACGATGGCCCGGCCCGGATACTGCTCGAGCGCGTCCTTGATCACGCCGGCCTCGGTCGAGTCGATCACCAACGGGGCCTCGACATTGAGCGCGAGTTTCTTTACCAGCGTGCGCACGATCTCTTGCTCGTCGGCGCGCTCGGTGAGCGCCATACACACGTCCAGCGCGTGCGCGCCTTCCTCGACCTGCTCGACCCCGATCGCCACCATGCCGTCGAAGTCGTCCGCCAGCGCCAGCCGTTTGACCTTGCGCGAACCCTGCGCATTCAGCCGCTCACCAACGATCATCGGCGCGGGTTCCTGGGTGAGGTCGACCGCGCGGATCATCGATGCGATCTGCCGTCGCGGCGATTCCGGCCGCAACGTCACCGGGCGTTTACCGACCTCCCGCAGCGTCTCTTTCAGGTGCTCGGGAGTCGTGCCGCAGCAGCCGCCAACGATACCGACCTGGAAACTCTCGGTCATTTCGCGCAACTGGCGCGCCATCGAGTCTGGTTCGAGCGGGAAGACTGCCAAACCGTTCTGATTGATCGGTATCCCGGCGTTGGGAATGATCGCCACCGGTTTGGTGCTGTGCTCGCCCAGGTATCTTGCCGGTTCGCGCATGTGCTCGGGACCGGTCGAGCAATTCAATCCGATGAAATCGACCGGCAGATGCTCCAGAATGCTCAGCCCCGCGGCAATATCGGTGCCAAGCAGCATGCGCTCCGAGGTATCGAGTGTCAGCGAGGCATGAATCGGCACCGCCCGGCCACCGGCTTCCCGCAACTTCATGGCGCAATAGATCGCTGCCTTCAGTTCGAGAATGTCCTGGACGGTCTCGATGATGAGAATGTCGCTGCCGCCGTCGATCAACCCCCGAATCTGGTCGGTAAAGAGATCCACGATTTCGAGGAAGCGATGATTGCCCAGCATCGGATCTTCGGAAGCGGGCAAGAGTCCCGTCGGACCGATCGAGCCAGCAACATAGCGCGGCTGGCTGGCAGTCGAATACTCGTCCGCCATCTTGCGCGCCAGGGCAGCGGCGGTGCGATTCAGCTCATAGGTCTGCTCACCAAGCCCATACTCTTCGAGCTTGATCAGACTGCCGCCAAAGGTGTCGGTTTCGATGACATCGACGCCGAGCTCGAGATAGGACGCATGAATCCCTTCGATGATGTGCGGTTGCACCATCACGAGGTAGTCGTTGCATCCCTCCTTGCCGCCATAGTCCTCGGCGGTGAGCTGCATGTTGAGAATGGTGGCGCCCATCGAGCCGTCGTAAACGACTACCCGCTCGCGGGCGAGTTGGAGAAGATCACTCATACAGGGAATTGTAGGTGACGTGACACGACATATTGGCGCAAACCGTCAAGTCGTGATGAGCGCAGTCGCCGCTACGCCCGAACACGCCAGGAACGGCGTTCACTCTCAAATCGTGACGACCCTATTCTTCGATCGGAGCTCCGGCCTCCGGCGCGAGCGTGTTCCAGGTTTCGCTGAGATCGAGCAGTGCCCGATAGGTCTGGAAGAGCGGCGCCCACATTGCATCCACGGCAGCGCGCACTGCAGCACGGTCACCAGCACTCATGGCCTCGGTCAACGCATCGATACCTGCCAGCTGCGCTTCAGTATTGGCGCGAGCGGCAACTTCCAGAGCGCGCGCGGCTGCGCGATGGCGTTGACCAAGCTCCGCCAGATCGATGTCTGATCCCGCTTGCGCGGCTCGCTCGTTGATCGTGGCGCCGCCGTAGTGGTAGGGCAGTTTCTCGCCATCTTCGTTCCACAACGTGTGCGTCGGGTCGATATGCGGAGTGACCGAGAGATACATCGTCATCGGAACATCACCGACCGTGCGCACCTGGTGCATCTGATCGCGTCGCGCAAAGCACATCTGGCCAGGGCCAAGCACCGCGCGCTCGCCATCGATCTCGAATTCGCACTCCCCCTCCAGAATGAGAAAAACCTCATGCCCCAGATCGTGCGAATGGCGCACCGCGACCTCTCCCGGTTCCATGCGAAGGAACCGCGAGCGGATCTCCGGTGTGATCACCACATTGCGCACATCGCTGCGGCAATCGAAGACCTCAATGCTCATGCCGAATCTCCGTCTTGCCGAGGTACGCGAGCACGATCTCCCGTACGAGCGAAATGTCATGAATCGTGCTGCGGCCGTCGGTTTCTGGTCGCTTGCCTTCGCGAATGCACGCCCCGAAATGCTGCAGCTCGAGCTTGAACGGGTTGTCGTGCCAGCTCAACTCCTTGCGCCATGGCAGACGGTCGCTGTCCATACCATGAACCGACACCGTCGACGGCAACCCACGCGCAAACCCGGTTGGGAACGATGCGATGACCCGTTCACGTGAGCCATAGACCTCCATCGTCTCCTTAAATTCCCACAGGTCGGGCAAGTCGACCCACGTGCAGACGGCTCGCTTCTCGTCGTCATAAGCCAACACCGTGGAAATGCCGTGACCCTCGGCCCAGATTTCGGTGCTGAGCACCGCAGTCGGCGGTCCAAAGGTTCCATGCAAATTGCCGATGTCGTGGATCATGCTGCCGAGGATGAGTGAATAGGCGTACTCCATCGAGGGTGGTACGGCATCCCCACCGGGATAGCCGATCGCTTCGGCAATCAGCGCGCGATGCTCGGCCTGGGTCGCCTCGAGCGCGCTCGCGGGGTAATCGTCGAACCGCAGAACATCGAATTCGGAGATGTGCAGGCTGTTGTCGGGATGAAGATGGTTGACCTGAATGAACCGAACATCGCTCATCTCCCGCACCCGTTCGCGCGCGTAGCGATACGCAGGTTCGTACTGCTTCATGTACGCCACCATCAGGACGACACCAGCGGTCTCCGCCGCAGCGACCATCTCCCTGGCCTCGCGCACGGTGGTGCACATCGGTTTTTCCACCAGAACGTGCTTTCCGGCCTGAGCGGCAGCGATGCTCGGGCCGGCATGTGAGCCAGAAGAGCAGACGATTACCGCATCGAGCTCACTGGCCACCAGTTCGTGGTAGTCGAGATACTGCCGTTCCGGTGGCACGTCGTATTCGGCGCCGACAGCCGCGAGGAGCTTCGCCGAAATATCGCTCAGCGCCGAAATCTCGAATTCCCCGCGCAGCTCCTTCAAGTGCGGGAGGTGCTGAATCTGGGCAATCGCTCCGCAGCCGATCACCCCTACCCTGATCCTGGACATATGCCCCCCTGCCGCTGCTTACGAGAATCCAACGTCCAGTGCTCGACAATCGAGCGCAGCGTACCGGCGCGCGCATTTCCCGGCAAGCCCCTTCGACGCTCGTTTCGCAGAGCTGTTGCCTTACTGCAAACTGACCGAATGCGGATATGTACGGGACAAGTGATTGCGCTCGCCGCGAACTCGGCGAAACACTGCGAGCGTACGCGAAATCCCGTGCTAGAATCGGAAAATTGGGTTCAATCGTGAGCGAAATAGTGCAGAATCGGGACAACGCATGAGCGCCAGCAAGAGCAAGAGCCAGGCCGAAACCGACCTCGATCTCGCCCGCGAGCGGCTTTCATTCTACGAACAGTTCGACGAGATCATTCGCCAGAACATCGCATCGTCCAGCGCCCTGCTCAAGGAAGCGTCCGCCCGACTCGACTCCGATTTCGCCGTCGAACGGAGCAGGTATCGCGCGGTGCTTTCCGATGTCCTCGACGATTTGACCGCGCTCCAATCCCAGAGCGAGAAACTGGCCCGGCGCGTAACCGAAGCGCTCGATGAGCTGGAAAGCGGTTCGGCTCCCCAGCGCGCATCACGCGAGGTGCCGGCCATCGGACTGACAACCGAGGCGCCGCCCGAAGCTGCCGCGGTGGTCAACGCTGCATCAGCGACGCGAACGAAGCCCAGACCACCGAAACCGGTCGAGACCGTCGAGACCGTTGCGGCTGTGGAAATGGCGGAGTCTGTCGTCTCGCAAGCGCCGGCAGCACCGCCGGTCGCCTCGCCAACTGCGAGCACGCTTTCACCGACTGCCACCACCACCCTCCTGGTGCATGGGGTGCCACGCGCGTCTGCCGCGCTCGGGCTGAAAAGCCATATCGAAAAACTCGATTTTGTCACTACGGTCGAGCCGCGTGAGTTTGCCGCCGGTCTCCTGCGCTTGCAGGTCGATGGCGCGCGGCCGCTTTCGCTCGGAGATCTTTCGGGTTGGTCCCTCGCCGACCGCATCCAGCTCCGCAACGCAAGCAACGAGCTCCTCGAGGTCGACCTCACCCCAGCCTGATCGTGTGTCCGATTCCCTCGGCCCGGAAGCCGGGCCCCGGCAGGAATGGCGGGTCTGCTTTTCTTGCTCCATGCAATGGCGCGCCCGGATGCCGGCAACCGCGCGAGCACTGTTTGCGGCATCATGACGCGAGATTCGCCGGCGTCCACACCAACGCCGTTCCGGGAAGGACCTGCAGGGAATGACCAACGCCACCATCAGGGAGTATCTCGACGCGCACGCCGCGCAGTACGACGCCGAGCTCGTCGAGTTCCTGCGCATGCGAAGCGTCAGCACCGATCCGAAACACGCCGCTGACACGCGAAAGACGGCGGAATGGGTGGCGGAACGCGCTCGCAAAGCAGGAGTGACCGAGGTTTCCTTGATCGAAACCCCGCTCCATCCGGTCGTCTACGGTCGGTGGGAAACCTCGAATGAAAAACCGACACTGCTCATCTACGGGCATTACGACGTCCAGCCGGTCGATCCGATCGAGCTCTGGGATTCCGATCCGTTCGAGCCGACCGAGCGCGACGGCAGAATCTATGCCCGTGGTTCGTCGGATATGAAGATGAACCTGCTCGGCATCCTGCAGGGAATCGAAGCACTGGCCGCGACAAAGGGTGAACTGCCGATCAACCTGATTCTGCTGTTCGAAGGCGAAGAGGAGATCGGCAGCCCGAACTTGCCAAACGTCGTCGCCGAATACGCGTCCGAACTCAAGTCGGACTTCATCATGTCAGGTGACGGCGGCATGATGGGCGTCGGGAAACCGGCGCTCTCGATCGGTGTCAAGGGCCTGGTCGGTTGCCAGGTCAATCTGACGACCAGTTCGACCGATCTGCACTCCGGATCATATGGCGCCGCCGTTCCCAACGCCGTGCGCGCCATTGCTGAGCTCGCGGCATCGTTCCACAACCCCGATGGGTCAGTTGCCATCGAGGGCTTCTACGATGACGTGCGGCCGTTAACGGACGAGGAGCGCGAGGATATCGCCGTAGTTGCCGAGATGAGCTCCGACGAGGAATTCATGGAAGAGGCCGGCGTCACGGCCATTCTTGGGGAGGCGGGTTACACCGTTCTGGAGTTGCGCTGGACCCGGCCTACTATCGATTTCAACGGCATCTGGGGTGGATTCACCGGCGAAGGGAGCAAGACGGTCACGCCAGCCAAGGCGCACCTCAAGATCACCAGCCGACTGGTGCCCGACCAGCGGCCCGCCAGGATCCTGAAGCTCATCGAGGCTCATATCGCGCGGCACACACCGGTTGGCGCGACGATCGAAGTGGTTCCCGGCAAAGGATCGGCCAACCCATCCTTGCTCTCGAAAGACGCTCCCGGAATGGCCGAGGCGATGGCGGTATTGACTGCAGTCGTCGGTGAGTCGCCTGCGTTGGTGCGTTCAGGCGGCACCGTGCCGATCACTGATGTCTTCACGGAGATTCTCGGAATCGGCCCGGTCACCATCGGGTTCGGACTCCCCGGCAGCCGCGCCCACGCGCCGAACGAATGGATTCGCCCGGAGGAAGTCGCGATTTCACGGCTCGCGTACGCGGAGTACTTCCAGGCGTTGGGCGGCTGAGCAACTGTTCCTGTGGGCTGAAAACCAAAGGCGCCGGTCGATCGGCGCCTCGTTCATGTTCCGCGGCAGTTCGGAGTGACGATGCCGCTACTTGCGCCGGAATCGCCGAGCTGCCGGCTGATCGGCGTGCTCGCCGTCGTCGTCGACCAACGCGGCATCGCTACGCCATTTCGCCAGGCCAACTCCTTCGAGTTGGTCCGAACCGAGATCGGAAAGCAGCGGTGATCGGTAGGCGCCGTTTTCGTCAGCCAATGTACCGTCGATATCGGCGAGCACCGACGATTCGAATCCCACGGGCGCATCCACCATCTCACTGGCAACCGGCTGTTGAGCTGCTGCGCTTTCGCCCGCAACCGAATCGGGCTCATCGACGGCCATGGCCACGATAGCGTCGTCCTGTTCGACAATAGGTCCAGGTCGGTCGACATCGCCGTTCTCCGCAGAGTCGCCGGTCGGCGCCACGGCCACCGCCTCGGCCGGAGCCGCCACCTCTGGCGCCGGCGGCGCTACCGGAGAGCGGAACGGCCGGACATTCGCGGGGAGCGGTTGCTCGGACGCAGCGTCCTGATCGACTGGCGAATCGCCGCTTGCCGCGTCGATGGCAGGTAGGTCGACCGAATCTGGTGACTTCGGCTCTCCAGTGGCGGCGCTATCAGCGGCCGCTGCTTCGACGGCAACGGCTTCGACGGCGACCTCCGGCTCGAACGCAACCGGCGGTGCTTCGGTCCCGGCTCGGTCTTCCGCTCCATTTCCCTTGCCGGCATCGCGTTCTGGCCAGCTATCCCATTCCGTCAGTTCGACATCGCCGATCACGGCGGGAGCCGCGGCAGCCTGCCGCGACGCAGCGCGTGCAGGACGTGGCCGCGAAGCCGCCAGCGCCCGATCCGCGCGCCAGTACCAGAACGAACCTCCTGCGATCGCCACCAGGGTCACCAGCGTGGTCAGCAGCACCAGGTGAGAACCAGTGGAATCATCGACATGCGAGATGAGCGAAACGCCGGTGACCGCCCAGATCACCAGCGCGCCAAGCATCAACCCGATCGCGGCACGGCCCAACCAACTCGAACCAGGCTCTTCGACAGTGCCAAAGAGCTCCCAAAGGGCAAACCCGATCAGCGCCAGGATGGCGCCAATTCCAAAACCGGCAACGACGTAGTCCAAGCTGTGTGAATCCTCTGCCGCCCCAACCCACTCAGAGCGCGTACAGTATCGAACATTTGCCGCAATTTGCGATGATTCATACCGGTCCATTCGGAACGATCGATGGATACGGTGGGGAGTCGACGCTGCCAGGAGGACATCGAATGACGCCAGTTTCGCCCGCGGACATCAAGGTCGGGCTCTATCTCCCGAACGGCGACGGCAAGATGAGCCCGGGCATCCACCGATGGAGCGACGTGCTGCGGCTTGCGCAGAAATCTGAGGATGCCGGGCTCGACTCCGTCTGGGTCGCAGACCACATGATCTTCGAGCTGCACGAGTCGCCGACCGAGGGGCGATGGGAGTGTTGGCAGATGCTCGCGGCTATCGCGGCGTCCACGTCGAAGGTCGAAATTGGACCGTTGGTCACCTGCATGGGCTTCCGGAACCCCGCGTTGCTGGCGAAGATTGCCGAGACGACCGACGAAATCAGCAACGGCCGCCTGATCCTTGGGCTCGGCGCAGGATGGCACGAACCGGAATTCACCACCTATGGCTTTCCGTATGACCACCGCGCCTCCCGCTTCGAGGAAGGTTTTCGCATCCTGTACGACCTGATCCATGAGGATGGTTCGACCTACCACGGCGTCTACTACACCACCGAAGGAGCGGTCGTGCGGCCGCGCGGCCCGCGCAAGGGCGACCTGCCGATCATGATCGGCACCGACGGCCCGCGCATGCTCCGGCTCACGGCGCAATATGCCGACATTTGGAACACCACGTGGACTTACTCGGTCGAGGAAGTTCTCCCCCGGCTTGCAGCGCTCGATGCCGCCTGCAAGGATGTCGGACGAGACCCGGACACGATTGGCCGCTCTTGTTGCGTCTTTGTCGATGTGAAAGGGGCGAAGGGCGTGTACACCCAGTATGGCGATTCGACGCCGAACCCCCGCACACCCGCGGAAATTGCCGAGTTCATCGAGAGCTATGCGGCGGCTGGCGTCGATCACCTGATGGTCTGGCTCGACCCGTACACCGAGGATGCCATCGACGTGCTCGTGGAAGGCGTACAGCGCGCTCGCGGATAATGTTGTCGTATACGAATGGACTGTACGTACAGTCCTTGACACGCCCCGAACGTACGGATATAGTGTCCGTGCAGTCCCGAGGAGCCGAGTGCGTTCACGGCTTCCCACCGGATCAGTCAACGGGCGAAGGACCAATGCGGGGTAGTCCTTCGAAACCAGTCTGAAACGGGACCGGCAAGGGAACCACAACCGTTGCGGGGCGTGTTGTGGGAAACGAACCGGTCAGGGGAGTCTCAGTGCAAGGCTTGTCGGGACTTCTCTTTTTCTCTCCTCCGACAGCATCGCAATCTTCTGCCGTCGCGCCGCTCACTCCACATCACTTGCCCCCGCCCCGTCCCTCTGGACCCTGGACCCTGGACCCAAGACTTCGGCCTCCAGCCCCCAACGCACTCCTCACCCAAGACTCCCAACCCACTTCTATGCGATAGTCGCGCTGTCGAATTGCGACGGTGCCACTGGAAAGGATGCGCGCGGGAATGTCGGACTCTTCGTTTCGTCTGGTGTACACCTCAGATCGATACGATCTTGGCTATGAGGTGGAGGCGCTCTCGAAGCTAACCGACATCGATGTCGAGCTGGTCAGCGGCGTCGTGAACTCGCCAGATGAGCTCATTGCCCTGGCGAAGGACGCCGACTCGCTCGTTGTCTCCTCACGCGAAGCCGTGCCACGCATCGTCATCGAGAACCTCGACCGCTGCCGCGCCATCACGCGCATGTCGGTCGGAATCGACCACGTCGACCTCGATGCCGCCACCGACCATGGCATCGTGGTGAGCCACTGCCCCGACTACTGCACCGATGAGGTGGCCGATCATGCAATGGCGCTCATCCTTGCACTCAACCGGCAGATCGTCTTCACCAGGCTTGCACAAGGCGCCTGGGTCGATCGGCTCCTATCACACCCCCGCGAAATCCTGCGAGGGCCCCATGCCGCCGCTGCGCAAGTTGACCGTTGGCATCGTCGGCTTCGGGCAGATCAGGCAAGCGGTGGGCGAGCCGAGTGAAGCCGTTCGGCTCCCGCATCGTCGTCGACGATCCCTATCTCGACCCGGCGGTGGCCTGGTAAGGGTCGGGCGCTCGTATCACTGGACGAGCTGGCAGCAAGGTCGGACATCATCGTTGCATTGCCCGCTCACCGATGAGACCCGCGGAATGATCGGCGCGGCGTTCTTCGCGCCGGGTCAAACCAACTGCTGTGCTGGTCAACACCGCCCGGGGCGCCATCGTGGATATGGAGGCCATCATCGCGGCGCTCAGCGAGGAGTCGCCTCTTCGCTGCAGGACTCGATGTCGTCGTACCCGAGCCTTTGCCAGCCGATTCTCCGCTCTTCGCGCCGCTGCCAGATATGATTCTGACCCGCACGACGCCTACTACTCCGAGCGGTCCAAAGTGCAGGTGCGCATCGATACGCTCAATGCCGCGCTTTGCGCGTTGCGCGGCATGCTCCACGCCTGCGTGGCCAATCCGCCGTGCTCGAAAACTCGATCTGCGTCCCTGGGCGCGAGCTAGTCACGCACACTGAACTCTGCTGCCAGCGCCAGAGCGAGGCCGACCACGCCGCGATCCCGAACGGGATCAGGATGAGCGGCTCATTTTGCGGCTGCCAGGGAGACCTGGACGCCTTCAATCAGCTCGTGACCCGGCACGAGCGCTCGATCTGAACCTCTGCTGGCGCATGCTCGGCACCCTGCCGGAAGCCGAAGACGCGAGGCCAGGACGCGTTCATCAAAGCGTGGACCAACGCCAAGTCGTTCAAGGGCGGCGCAGTTCGGCCCTGGCTGCTGCGCATTGCCTGTACCTGCTACGACGTCTTGCGTTCGAAAGGGCGCAAACCGACCGGCTCACTCGACGCCGCCGAGTTCGAAACCGAGCCAGACTGGAGCACCCAAACGATCCGGTCGATCGGTGCGGTTCGCCGAAACCGGAGACCTGGGCCGCATGCTCGAAGCCGCGCTCGCCAGATCCCGGATGAGCAGCGGTTGGCAGTGACGTTGTGCGACATTCAGGGGTTACCGCTGGCCGAAGCAATGAGATCATGGCCATCTCCATCGGCACCGTGAAATCGCGCTTGTTTCGCGGTAAGGCCCGAAGCTACGCGATCTCATTGCATCGCCCGCTGGGCGGAACTTCTCTGACGGCGGGTCGTTCTTCTACCAGAGAAAGCGACTGACGATGCCGACCAACGAACGCCAAGCAGACCACACAAGACCACCTGACCGATGCCGAGCTCAACAGGCTGGTGGATGGAACGTTGGCCGGACGCGACGCTGACAAGGCCCAGGCCCGCCTCGCCGGATGCATGCTCGCGGAAGCCTCAGCTGCCGCAGCGCGCCGCACCTCCCGGCAAGCCCAGTGTCATGCCGCGCAGGTCGTTCCAGCTCACACCAGCGCAAGCAAGCTGCCGAACCGAAACAGGTGGCTCGACCGGTTTGCCGAACGCCTGCTTCCCGGCGTGCCAGCAATCAAGGCTGCAACGATCGCCGTAGCGTTGTTGTTCATTTCCGTAACGGCATTCGACGTGCTGACCAACCAGAGCGCGCAGGAGAGCATGGGACCCACCACGGTGAAGCAGGAAGCCGATGTGCCTGCTCACGTTCGAGGCTCCCCAAACCGCTACCGCAACCGAGCCTTCGGGCCGTGTGGAAACGGCTTCGGCAACGCCGCGCCAGAGCCAGACAGCGCTCCAGGAGAGTGCCACGGGTGGTGGCGCGCAAACTGCGAAACGAGCCGATGAACCGGATGGCGAGTCGATGAGCGAATCCGCTGCCGATTCAGCACCGGTCGAAGACGGGTTCACAAGTTCCGCTATGCAAGAGGCGCCGGCCGCCCCAGCAGCTGCGATGGAACCGGGTCTTGCATCGCCCACAGCCGAACCAACCGCAACCCCTACTCCGACCCCGGAAGCGACCGCTACCGCCACCCCCACCGCAACCCCTGCGCCCGCTTCCGACGGATGGAGCAGCGAGTTCACGCTCTCCTGGTGGCGGATCGCCGAGCTCGCCCTCCTGATGATCCTCATCTGGCTCATCGTCACCTGGTTCGGGCGGCGCGGCGTGGACTCGCTGGACTAGCGGTTGCCGAAACACGTGCCTGCGTGCGAAGATGCCGTCATCCCGACTGAGGCGGAGTGGACAGATCTCCTCGCCGCGGCGGGGAACAGCAAGGTCACGCTTCTTGGCGATGGCAGTCCTACTTTGAAGAACCGCTCTAGTAGCCCAGTCGCTGCAAGCGGACGCGGAACCTTTTTCACCATTCATACGTTCTCTCAACAGGCGGAACCCCAGTCCGGAATCGCCCGGACGGAATGCCCAATAGTGAGAGGCCGGATTGGTAAGTAGGAGAAACTGCTTGAACGCTCAGGGACTTTCGTTGCGCAAACTCACCTCGGTCAGGGCGGTTGCCCTGATGGCCACCACCCTGTTCGCCGCATCGCGCGGTATCCGCGCAGGACGCCACTCCGGCTACGGCATCGACTCAGGCCACGGTCTCCGTCAGTGGCATTGGGATCGTAACCAGCCACGCCTGACACTGTCGGTCAGCTTGGCGTCACCGTGACCCAACCGACCCTTGCCGACGCGCAGAACCAGACGTCGACCCAGATGCAGGCGGTCATTGCCGCGCTCACCGCTGCCGGCGTGGAAGAGGACATTCAAACCTCGAGCTACTACGTGTCAGTCGTGCGACCTACGACAGCAACGGCAATCCCTCGGAAGTCTCCAACTTCCAGGTGCAGAACATGGTCAATGTGGTCGTGCGGGATATCGACAATGTCGGCCCCGTGCTCGATGGCGCGTTCGCCGCTGGCGCAAACACGGTCACGGGCTTCTATCTCGAGGATTCGTCCCAGGCAACCAGCGATGCCCGTGCGCTCGCGGTCGGGTAGCGCCAATAAGCGCCCAGGGCTCGCCGCCGCCGCTGGCATGACGCTCGGTCCCGTGGTTCGATCACCGAACTGGCTGGAGTCCGATCTATGGCAAGGAGCGGCGGCATGGCAGCAGAATCTGTTGCGCCCGCTCCCATTCGGGTGAACGACCCACCATCAGTGGACGTCACCGTCGTTTACCAGCTCATCGAATCGTAATCACCTGGGAACAGCGGTGACGGGGAATTCATCGCTGTCGAAAACGGAACGGCGGAGCGGGGCGAACCGCTTCATCATTCTTCGCGTTCAGCCTCGCTGGCCCGAAACGTCTGCAATCGATTGTGGCTGACGACCTCGGTGACATAGACGTCGCCCGATGGCGGAAGTCCAGAGCGAATGGGGGCAATCAGGAAATTCTCCTGGACCGATCCCACTGGCGGTACCGATCCGCTCGCCACCAGCGTTCCAGCTCGACCAGCGGATGCGCTGGAAAGTTGCTCGTGATAGGGCGCGGATCGTCGTCGCGGGTCGTGCAATCGGTGACGATGCTTTCGCTCCTTGTCTGGAAGATGTCATGCGGAAAGCTGAATCCGTCCCAGATCGCGAGCACGGCGCCCTGGTCGTCGAAAACCTGTACACGGCCATTCGCCGCGTAGACGCGCTCGTCCGCATCCACCCAGATGCTATGCACGGCGTCTGGAAACCGGCCGGGCTCCGACCCGTCACCACCCCAGGAAGCGCGTAACTCGCCTCGGGATTTGAAACGATGCACCCAGTTCTGTCCATATCCATCAGAGTATAGATGTCGCCCGATGGACCCTGCACCGCCCGGGTTGGCCTGTTGAATGGCGTGCCGGGCGCGCCAATCACTCCAGGCGAGGCAATGGCCTGCATCAGGTTGCCATGCCGGTCGAAGATGCGCACGACATGCTCGCCCGTGGTGACAAAGACCCGATCGTCCGGACCAATCCAGAGCCCGTGCGGGCAGAAATCGGCTTCCAGTCTCCAGCCAGGTTCCATCCGCGTCGAATCGGTGCGCCACATGGGCACCCGGCTGAGTATGTAGACGCCGCCATCCGAATCTGTCGCGACCGCCGAATCAGCCAAAGAAGTCATCGACGCCCGTTCAAATCCCCAACCCGGAACTACTGCCTCCGGATCGACCACAAGCCCATCTTGCCACCTTCACGAGTCGAACGCATCCTTGCGGACAATCGGACGGGGAGCCGAAGATCACGGAGCCTGCGCGTCCGCATTCGACACCAGACTACACTTCGTCTGTGATCATGACGCGCAGTATGAACCTCGAACCCATCTCTCGCCGCAACCTTCTGGCCACCATCGCAGGAACCGGTCTCTTCCTCGCGGCTGGCAACCGCATCAGGCTCGGAAGGCGATGCCGTTCGTCGTCGATCTCGATTGGGTGCGCGAGCGCGCATGCGGGCTGACCTGAGGCTGCTCGATGTCTCCAGCTTCACGTCTACCGCGACCGGCATATCGCGTCAGCCACTCATGCCTGGTGGCGAATACCGTCGATCCCAACTACCGTCTTTAGCGCGGTCTTGACCCAGAGCGACAAGAAGAGGCGCATCGCCAGCGCGTGCGCGATTCGCTCCGGCCTCTTCACTGGCGATGATGTTGTCGTATACGACGACGCAGACGGATTCCACGCGGCGAGAATGGTTTGGTTCCTCGCTTCCTGGGATTCGCTCGCGCTGCGCTGCTGAATGCCGCGTTTGCCGATTGGGATGCGGAAAGTCGGTTCATCGTCGCGGCATCGACCTCTACGTCGCCGAGTCGATCCGCAAACCGGCTTCTACCTGGTGACGGAGCAACTGAACCGGCTGAACAATCGAACGCTGCAACTGATCGACATTCGAACCGACGCCGAGCGGGTTGATGACCTCGACGGCCAGATGCCGCCGGGGCAATCCCGATTCGATCAGGTTTCCCTGGGACAACGTGCTCGACGACAACAACCGGTTGAAGGCCCCTGAGCTGCTTTTCGAGCACACGAACGACCTCGGCCTCGATCCCACGCAAGAGACCGTCGTCTATGGATTCCGGATCCGACACCGCGCTTTCCTGGCTGGCGCTCCGCAATACCGGTTTCTGTCTCACCTACGACCGGGGCTGGGCAGAATGGTCGAACCCCCGATCTTCCACGAGTCGCTCACATGAATCGGCTCATCCGCCTGCTGCTGGTTCTGGCGCTGGTAGCCATCCCGCATCTCCAGGCAACCGCGCAATCCGATTCCGAGACCGCTGGCCGCATGCTCGAGCCGGTCACGATGGATATGTCGGCCGCCGAAATGATGCGCTCGCAATAGTCGTGCTGCCCGATCATCTCAGCCCGGCGTTCGAGTTCAAACCATATGGCCGAAACGCCCTTTACCGAGGACGCTGGGCGCGCGGCATTGGGCACTTTCTCCAGCTGCGAAACAGCCCGCGCCGCGAATCTCTGCTGCGCTTGCGCAATTCGACGGTCGGCCATCGTAGCTGTCATTCCGCTCAGAATCTGCGGGCGGCGCTGCTACCGTGCTGACCGATTGGGATCCATATCGAGCGACCATCGATGCGATCCTCGGGGAAGCGAATCAGGTCTGGCGTTCGAGACGGTCGATTTCCGCCCGCTCGAATTCGGTGCGGCCATTGCCACGCTCAGGTTGCCTGTTCCACTGGCGCGCGCTGCTGCTCAGCGACCGATACCGGGTGAAACGCCCCAGCAGCTCATTCCAGTGCTGGTGCATGGATCGATGCACGACGGTGTCGAGAACTCCTTCGAAGAAGATCATCGCTGGCCTGCTGGACAGCCTCACGTACGGAAGTGCTCATTGTCGACCCGCCGGCCGCGAACACCGGCAGCTGGCGGCCTACAACAATGTCCAGCTCTTCGCGTTGATGAACTCGGTCGGACGCCGCGGCGCCGGCTATGTCGGCGATGGTGACGTCGACGGCGACGCTATGTTGGGCCCGGACTGGAAGCGTTCGACGCGGATAGCGTGCGCGCCGGCATCGCAAGCGACTCCTGGTATGCGCAACTTCCCACCGGTGGAAGCAGCGGCGGCGCGGTGCTGGAAGCGCTTCTGGGACGCTTTCCCGAGAGCGCGGCACTGGCGTCTACCAGCGCTTTCAGAGGTCATTGCAACGATCGACGAGGGTGGTCGTGCTGACGCCGCGCAAAGTGCGGCGCGATCGCGGTCGACCTGGGACTTTCGTTGGCGCCCACCACGCCAGCCGGCATCGGCGTGGGTGACGGCTCCATCGGCCGACCTGATCGCGGACAGGCGTTCTTGCGCCCTCTGATCCCGCGCTGTTCGATCTTCGCTCGAAGTGCATCCGACGCGATCCGCTCGATATCGAGGACGGGCGCGCTCCGAGAGTCGCTACTCGGCGCTGGCGTCGATTCCGAAACGATCAGCGAAGCGGTCGCGCTGTTCGACGGCGGTGCGGAAAACAGCTGGTGCCAGATCTGTCCTGCGCGCCGGGCCTGCTGATGCTCAGCTCGCTCACCGGGATGGCGTCGCTGCTCGATTCTGCGTTGGTCGGTGCGAACGGTGGCGGCGCGCCAGTACGCATCGCCTACCGCGCGCTTCCTGCGCGGGTACCGGCGGTTTGGGAAGCGCCGGCTGGGCAAATCGCCGGTCGTGTGGATCAACTCGATGCTCGATGGTGACGGCCCGAGCTGTTGGCAACGGCCGCATCGCCGAAGGACTGTGCTGGAAATCCTCGGAAAAATGCGCAGCGCAGGCGGTCATCGCGGCGGCGTTGTCGTCGTCCTGTGGGCAGTCTGGTTGCCAGCGACCCCACGCTTGCCGAGCGCCACCTGGGGGACCATCGCCCGCAATCGCGATCTGCAAGCCCTGCTCAGCTCGCAACCATTCGATCCCGGAGTCCCGCAATCGTCCGAATTCCCGGATCCGACTGGCCGCTGGGATCGGGCAGCGACGTTTTCCGTCCAGTCTCCGGCCAACTCCTTCGTGGACTATGTGTCGAACTCACCACGCGTTTCTGCCAGCACCTCGACAGAACCCTCGGCCGCTCCTGGCTGCCTTGCTGCAACAGCGGTCGATTACCCGTCTCCAGCAGCGCCATCCAGATCGATGACGATCTCTGGCCAGCCTCGATCTCGGCTTTGCGCACGTGCTGCCAGTCGAGGACGGGGTCGACGCCTGAGTTGACCATCTCGAGCGCCTCTCGATAACCGCTCAGATCGCTTTCCGATGCACGCTATGCTTCGGCATATCGAATCGAGCCTCCGACACAACCCATGAGAGAATGAGAACCGCTCCGTAGCGGTTCTCCCGAATCTATCCATGATTGGTCTGCGCCGATGCGACCGCAACCCAACAGCCGCGTCGCCAGATTCTCGCCACCAACCTCACGCTACCGAACGGCTTCAGCGCTCTCCAAGCATCGCAACTACCGCCTTTACTTCGGCCAGGCGGTCTCCGTCACCGGAACCTGGATGCAAAGCCTGGCAATGTCCTGGCTGGTGCTTTCGGCTTCCACCTCCGCTATCGATCTTGCGCTGGTCAACGTGCTCCAGTTCGCGCCGACGCTGGTCTTCCGGACTGTTCGCCCAGGTGCTGGCCGACCGGGTCCCGAAGCGCGGTCTACTCGTCGTCCGCAGTCCACGATCTACGCCGCGCTCTGCTCACTGACGCTTGCCATTCTGATCTGGGCGATCATATCGATCTTTGTACCGTCTCTCTGCTGGCGCTCATCGTGGGGATCAACAACTCGTTCGACATGCCGGCGCGGCAAGCGTTCGTTTCTGGATGGTGGGCGACAAGGCCGATTTTGCCGAACGCCATCGCGCTCAACTCCACGCTTTTCAGCATGGGGCGGTTGTGGGACCGGCGCTCGCCGGACTCGTCCTGGGGCGTTCGGAGTCGCCATCTGCTTCTTCATCGACGCTCAGCTACCTGGCGATTGATCGGTAGCCTGCTGATGGTACGTCTCGCCAGTCGCTCAGGCAGTGCGCAGGCGCAGCGTTGGAGTCACTGCGCGATGGGCTGGCTTACGTCCGCCACACCGTCGTGGCTACCTGGTCGTCTTTGCCGGATTGGTCGGCGTTTTCGAGTCAATTTCAGCATCTGGATGCCCTTGCTCGCCGAGCAAGAGATCGACACTGGGCCGGGTGGCTTCAGGTTGCTCATGTCGTCGCTTGGTGTGGGAGCGTTGGTGGGCGCCCTTGCTTCCAGCAAGGGCAAGTTATCGAAGCACATGCTTGCCACTGGGCTGGTGCTCGGTCGCCAGGAGATTGCTCAGGCTCCGCGACCGGATTGCGCCCCAGCTGATCCTCGCCATGGTCATCAGCGCGGTAGTTGGGCTCGCGTCCACCATGGCTATGGCCAATACCGTTGTCCAATCTCACCGCGCCGGACGAGCTGCACGGCCGAGTGATGAGCGTCTACATCGCGTCTCGACCGGGGTCGCGCCGTTGGGCGCGTTGCTGGCGGAGCGGTTGCCAACGCGACCAACACATCCATCTCGATCCTGTTGGTATCATCACCACGCTCAGCGCAATCTGGCTGGCTCAGCGCCTGCAGATCCCGGAACACGCGCGGGCCTGGTTCGCGCGCGTTCCTGACGCCGCCCATCGAGCGCCCTCGGAAAAAAGCAAGAAATTCGACTTCGATGCCCCTGGGCGGTTTCGGGCTGCTTTCGCTCTTCCATGCTTTGTCGGCGTTCGTTTTCTTTTTCAGTTCATCCTCGCCGGGAAACAATCTTCGACAACGACTTCACACCATACGACCGGTCGATGTAAGGCCGCATTCTTCATCTTGCTTCCGTTTCCGTCGCGTTGCACGGCTTGGCCACGCCGCTGCCATTTGGGCAATGGGCGGCCGGGTACTCGATTTCGGCTTCTACTTCTTCTCCGGGTATGTCTCGTACAAGCCCCCACCGGTTTCTCGGATGTGCAACAGACGCTGATCGCGTTCGCCGGAACATTCGTCAATCTGGTCTTGATCGTGATCGCGTTGGCAGTGGTCTTCCTCAAGCCGCCGTTGCGCCCCTGGAACGAGCTGCTGTTGCAGTTCGTCTTCATCTCCGGTATCAACGCGCTGGTCTTCTACCCGGCCATGGACTTGCTGTTGAACATCTCCGGCGACTGGTCGCAGATGTACCCTGGCAGGCGTTCCTGGCTCACCGCCATCATCGTCATCGTGCAAGTGGCGTTCATCGCGGTCGGCTGGTGAGGAATGAAGAACACACTTGGGTGCCTGGATCGCCGAGTTGACCGGACTTTCCCGATGGCTCGAGCTTGCGCATGGGTTTTGGCAGCGGAGGCGAGCAGGCGGTGCGGAAGGTCGAGCGGATCGACGCGAACAAACTTGCCGGCAACGAGAAAACGGTCGGCAGCGCGATCACCCCGTGGCTGCCGGTTGGCCGGTCAAGACCGACACCCGCATCGACCGCGGTCAGGGCAGCTCCGTGAGGCTCGATGATCTGATGCCGTTCGCACCGTTGCCGTGGTCGAGCGGTGAGACGGCAATCGTCGGCAACGTCACTCCACACGCAGTCCGGGATCGCCTGCCAATCGGGAATGATTCGATCATGGCCGTCCATGCCAGGCGGACAGACTGACGATGGCGCTCCGCATCGCGGCCGAGCGTGTCGACACGTGGGCGCCAGCGCCGCAACCGTCCAGGAGCCAGGCGACCAGCCTGCGGCCGTGGTCGAGTCAGGCTTCGATCGCGTCCGCGGCCGCGCGTTCAACACGAGGTTCGTTCGCACCTGCTCCGCCCGGTCAACCGTTCGCATTGGTCACCGGCTGGACCAACTCCGATCTCATCGCACGGTCGGCTCGACCAGGCCGGAGTTGCTCAGCACCGATACGGCCAACACATTCAAACCCGGTACGACCCATCGTATATGCGAATCGCGATCCCGAGCTCATGCGCAGGAACGGCCAGGCAGAGAGCCTTCTGCCCCGTCTGCAACGACGGATCCGTTCGACAGGCGCATCAACTCGTGTCGATCGAACCGGGACCGGCAATATTCTCCGGATACGCAGCCATCGCTCCAAGCAGTCGAGCGATCGCGGATTCGTGCGTTCGCATCAGGCGAAGAGCGATTGCGCCGGGCGCGAGCGCTGCGTAGGCTGCAGTCGGTCAATCGAGCGCCAAACGTCGGGACACTGCATCCGTCCACGGCCAAGGACACCGCAGCAGGATCGACCTGCATCGCGTCTGCCACGATTTCGAGGTTGCCGTTGGAGCGGGTGCTCCGGCGACGAATACGATTCGGTCAGGTAGCCGAGATGCAGGCAGGTCGCCAACATGCCCGCGTGCTTGCCAGAGCAACAGTTCTGTAATTAGGGCGCGTCGACGAGGCCAAGCGACAAACGCGCGAGCTCCGCCCCGTCGAACGGTGGAGCCGCGCCGCACTGCAGCAGCCCCGGCTCCGCTCCAACCTTCTCGAGCATTACCATGCGACAGACTGTTGTTGACCGGCTTCGCCATAGTGCGACGAGCAACAGAACCAGTTCAGGTCACGGTGAATCCGAACGCGTCGCCGCGCCGCTCTCGACGAGCGGAATCGCCTGGAACGGTTTCGCGGACGACCGAAAATAGGCGAAGATCAGGATCTCCGCAGCAGCCAGCCTCCCTGTCCGCCACCGTAACCGCCTCGTGCTCACTCTCGATTGCGTCGCCCGTATAGCGGACGCGCAACGAATTCGTGCGTTCCACCGGCTGTCCCCGTCGATCGTTTCTCGGTCGCCCTAACCAGCCCGCTTGTCCACCACGTTGATCAGTTCGACCCCGTCCTGCAAGCGGCGCGTTTTCCACCAGAATCTCGACGCAGCGGCGTTCCTTTGCCAGGACGAGCCGGCAGATGACTCATCACCACATTCGGCATATGTCCCAGAATGGACTGTCTGCCGGAACCGGTTCACCTCATTCACATCGAGTCCAGCGCCCCACGCCCCGACGCCAACGCCTCCGCCAGAGCAGGTTCGTCGATGATTCCCCAGCGCGGAAACGGCAATCACGATCGAGTTCTTCGGCATGGCGGCAAATTCACTGGCGCCCAACGTGTGATGCGTCTCCCGGGTCAGTGGCGCTGCCACCATCAGAATGTCGGACATGGCCAGCATGTCGTGCAGCTTGTCCACCGGCCAGACAGCATCGACAAGCGATCGCCACCGGATGCACGTCGACCGCAAGCATCGACCTCGAAGCCGGAGGCGCGCTGCTGCCGCCCGGTTGCCTGTAGCCGGGAATGCCGATCGACGACTGCCCATGATCTCGCAGGCTCACGATACGAACCGTCCACCGCCACTGGTGCTTGTGCTGATAGTCGAGCGAAGCCAGTATCTTGCGGGTCAAGGCCAGCAACAGCGCGAACGCGTGCTCGGCAATCGACGGCGCGTGCGCGCCACGCGTCTTCGAGAGGACGACGTCGCTTTCGACCAGCTCAGGAAAGTTCATCAGGAAATCGACACCCGCGCTCTGCGACTGGACCAGCCTGAGCTGCTTCGCTGCCGCCAGCACCTCAGCATCGGGACGGCCGCAGAGCACATCGGCGTCGCCGATCCTCCTGCAGCTGCTCATCGGATCGACCCGGACGATCTCAGATTGGAGATCGCGTCCAGCAGCAAAATACGCGTCGCCCTCTTCGGTGGCGATGACCAATTTCATGCGCGGTCCTTTGTCCTTCATACAGAGTGCGAACGGTTGAAGCACGAATATCGAGCATACCAGCGAACCAACTGTCGCCCGGAACCGGATATGCTTCCCTGTGATCGTGAGCAACGTGCGGGACCGTGAACGCTCGTAACACAGGAATCAGGAGGGCCGCCGCCGCGTGGGCAGGTGGATCAGAGGATGGCGCCGCGCTTTCTTCGAGCCGCACCGGTATCGACATAGCTGATTTCTTCTTCGATCTGGTCTTTGTCACCGTGCCGTCGGCTTCGCCCATCAGCTCTTCACCCGACATTTCCGAAAACCATTCGTCACGGAATCTGAGCTTCTTCCGATCTTCTTAACCTGTATCAATCCCGCCTGGCTGAACTTCACCTGGTTTCAAGCGCCTACGATGTGTGGCATCATCTATCGGATTATGGTGCTGATCCAGATGACCGGCGCGCTGGTTCTCGCGGCCGGAATCCCCAGGCGTTCTCGGAGCAGGACTTCCGGATCTGCATCGCCGGTTACGTCATCATGCGTCTTGTCTCGTTGGGCAGTGGTTACGTGTTGCCCGTTCCGACCTCGAACGCAGATCCACCGCGCTGCATACGCCGGTGGCATCACGCTGGTGCAAATCGGATGGGTTTGGTTCGGATTCATTGCGAGACTCGTTCTCCTGGCCAGTCTTGATCGTCCGCAGCGATTCTCGACTCGTTCCTATCTGGGCAGAACAATTCGGCGCCCACCACCTGGCATCGCATCACATCATCCAGCGCCACGGTCTGTTCACCATCATCGTCCTTGGCGAAGCGGTCCTGTCGGCATCGCTCATGACAGTCGTCGACACGCGCACATTCGACGGCGAGCGCGCCGCCATCGCGGTGGGCGCCACCATCGCCTCCTTTACATGATGTGGTGGGTCTACTTCGACTACAACGCGCCCGACATCATACACGATTCGCAAGACGTTCGTCTGGGCACGCCCATCTTTGGAGGCGCGATCCGCCAGGGCCGCGGTGTGCATCGACTACGCGACCGACGACCGTTGAATTGACCGCACACAATCCCATCTCTTGATGGCAGTCCCCCTCGCCATCTTCTTGCTCAGTCTCTGGGGTTTCCACGATATTACCGAAGCCCGGACCTCCCCTTCGCCGGCCAGCGACTCCGGTCGCGGCGTGCTTCGTGGTGGGATCGGCCTGGCTCCATACGCCCGTGTGGATGGCGATCATCATCCTCCTCTCCGCGGGCCCGGGACATGAACACCCTGAAGCAGCAACGCACTGATTACCGGCGAAGAGGACTGGCCCATATGCGCATCACCGATGTCACCTGTGCCCGTGGGGCGGCTTTCGGAACTTCCTGTTCGTGGTCATCCGGCACCGACGAAGGCATCAGGCGTTGGCGAATCGGGCCTGACTGGCCGCGAACTGGCCGTCACCGGCACGATCGAGCATTTCAAACCATTGCTGATCGGCCAGGATCCGTTCCATCGAACACCTGTAACAGACATCGCGTGGCGGATTCTTCCCCGCTGGGGGCGCAGTAGCGGCAGCACTGTCGGCAATCGATATTGCGCTCTGGGACATCAAGGGAAAGCCCTGAATGTGCCAGTCTATGAACGGATGCAGGTGATCGCCTATCCGCTGGCAGCCCCGATCCGCGCTGGTCGAGTCGTGCCTGGAAACCTGCGAGACCGGCTGGAAGTTCGTGCGTTTGGACTCCCGTCGGGCGATGTGCACGAGCCGCGAACGCCATGAAGACGGCGATTGAGCAGTTCGCAGCCGTACGCGACGCGGTTGGAGACGGATCGAAATCACCTTCGATATCCATACACGGCTCGATCAGCGTGACTCGGTCTATCTGTGCAACGAACTGGGCAGTTCAGCCGTTTCTTCATCAGACGGTGCGCGCCGAGAGCATGCAGGCTCTGCGCGCAGTCCGCGCAGGCACAGATGTGCCCATTGCCGAGCAATTCACCTCCAAATGGCAGTTCCGTCAGATCATCGAGGAAGACCTGGTCGATTTCGCCCGCATCGATCTCTGCCTTGCTGGCGGGTTCACCGAGTCGCAAGATCGCGGGCAGTTGCGAAACCCACTACATCCGCAGCGGCAGTCCGCAACCCGCTCGGGCCCGTGTCGTCGGCCGCCTGTTTGCAACTGAATTTGGCCACCTCGAACTTCGCGGTTCAGGAGCAGCCGCGCATGCCCGGCACCATGTTGACGAGCATTTGTCCCCAGCTCCGCAGATTCCGTGGAAAACGGCTATCTCCTCCCGCCGGACCGTCCGGGACTCGGCATCGAGTTCGACCGTGAGGCCGCGCTGGCGCATCCATTCCAGCTGACTGAGATCCCCCATCTTCACCGTCTGGACGGCTCGTTCACGAACTGGTAGGAAAAAATCGCGCCAGCCGACCCTGATGCTACCCCTTCATGCCCGAGTTCACGAACGTCTCGATGATCTGTTTCTGCGCAACCAGGTAGACGATGAAGGGGGGAATAATTGCCACAGCAGCGGTGACCATCATCGGTCCCCACATTTGTGCTGACTCGACATTGTTCGTAAAGAACTGCATGCCGGTCGAGAGCGTCTTGGCTTCGAAATCGTTCAGGATGAGCAATGGCCAGAGGTATTGGTTCCAGGCGCCCAGAAACGAGAGAATGGTCACCACGGCTATCGCGGGCTTGATGTTGGGAACCACGATTTGCCAAAGTATCTTGATCGTAGAAGCCCCGTCGATCTTGGCCGCATCGATGAGATCTTGCGGCAACACCATCATGTTCTGCCGCAAAAGGAAGACAAAGAAAGCCGTAAACGGAATCGATGGAACAATCACTCCAGTCCAGCTGTTCATCCACCCGCGGTCGGACGTGAAGATGTAGTTCGGAACAACCGTAACGATAAACGGCACGATCATCGTGGCGAGCACCATCCCGAAGAGCAGGCCCCGGCCCCGGAATCGCAATTTCGCAAACGCGAAGGCTGCCGGAATGCTGATAGCAAGCTTGCCTGCGGTCATCAGCACCGCTATTCCAAAGCTGTTCCAAATCCAGTTCTTAACTGGAAAAAGTTGGAGTGCATCGGGAATGTTTTGCAGAGTGGGATGCTGAGGAATGAGCCGAATGTCTTTCGTGAACACCTCAGTGGATTCTTTGAACGCTGTGGAAATCATCCAGAGAAAGGGAAAGATCGTAATCAGGCAAATCAGGACGATCACCAACTCGTAGATTCGGCTGCTGGAGGTCCGGCGAGCATTGTCGCTATCCATAGTGCACATGTCTTTCCAGGTAGCGGAATTGCAGCCAGGTAAAGAACACCGTCGCTAGAAACACGATAACTGCCACTGCGCTGGCAGCACCGATTTGGAAGTAGACGAACCCCTGTTGATACAGGTAGTAAACGATGTTGGTAGTCGACTCGAATGGGCCGCCATCAGTCAGCACATTGATGGCCGCAAAGACATCCTCGTTTACGGTGATCACGGTTGTTACTAGCACGAAGAAAAACGTCGGCGTGATCAAAGGGAATCGAATTGACGTCATGACCTGATACGACGAAGCCCCATCCACCTGCGCGGCTTCCACATAGTCGCGCGGGACAGCCTGGAGCGCAGCCAGGTAGAGCAACATGTGAAATCCCAAGGTCTTCCAGGTGGCAACAAGGATGACCGCCCAGATGGCGGTATTCCGCTCCCCAAGCCAGTTCACGTTGTCGACGCCGAAAACGCCCAACACCTGGTTGATAACGCCGTAGTTGGAATTCAGCATCCAAAGCCAGAGGATCGAAGCGACCGACCACGCCACGATCGTGGGTAGAAAAAGCGCCCCGCGATACAAGTTCTGCAGGCGAGACTTTCCGACACCCCACAGAAGGAGCGCCAGCCCGAGCGGAAGAAAGACCTGCAGTGGGATCAGCGCGAGGGTATAGACCACCGTCCCATGCAATGCGCGTTCGAACCGCGGATCGTCTGTGAGGCGCGTGTAGTTGTCGACGCCGACAAAGTCTTTGTCGGGCCGCACAAAGTTCCAATCGAAGGTCGAAAGGTACGCCGAGTAGATGAGTGGCCAATAAATGAACACCACCATGAGCAGCAGCAATGGCGCCACCAGGAGGTAGGGTGTAATCCCCTCCGAAAAGCGGTACCAGGTGAGCCTACGGTTGGGACGCACGACCTCGGCGCTGTTCGATGAAATGGAATGAGTCGAAACCAGCGCCGTTCTGCCGGCGCTGGTTTCGGAGGAGGACGCGGTCACGTTTAGCCGACGATTGCCTCGATTTCGGCAAGCGCTGCGGATGTGCCCTCTTCGACGCTTATGTCATTGGCCCACATTCGTTGGACGTACACATCCCATGTGCCGCCAGCTTCGGTGCCACGCGGGCCCGGCCAGTTCGTCTCACGAATCAACCCGGCATCGAACTGGGCGTACGCCGGATCCTGGCCCGGAAGCCGCTCTAGTTCGAGATTTGAGATGTTGACGTACCCGGTTTGATTCCAGAGGGTGTACCCCTCTTCACTGCCACAGAATGCAAGGAACTCGGCTACCGCCGGGAACTTGCCTTCGTCCTGCGTAAATGAGCCGAGGAAAGATCCGCCGGTCGACGCGACGACCGGATTCTCACCAAACTTCGGCCAGGTGTTGGTGCCCAGGGTGAATTCGGTATCTTTGTTCAGTCCACCGAGCGACGCGACACTTGCCTGCATCACCGCGGTAGTGCCGGCAACAAAATTGCCTCGAATTTCGTCATTCGTTCCCGACCGATCGTACAGTCCGGCGGTATCCAGGTCGGCAATCGTTTGCAAGGCGCCACGAGCCTCCTCGCTCGTGATTCCAAACGTGCCATCGTCATACATGACACGACCGCCATTGCTCTGGATGATCGTTTGCGCCGGCCAATCCTTGTTGTACGAAAGACCGAGCACCGCTCCGCCGCCCAATGCTTCTTGCAGCTTGACGGCCTCGGCAGCGAAGGATTCCCACGTATCGAACGCGACCGCAGGATCGACTCCAGCTTGCTCGAAGAGATCGGCATTGTAGTAGAGGATCGGCGTTGACAGACCCCACGGAAAGCCGTACACCGTTTCGTCCAGCGTGACGAGTGGCCAAGACGATTCGGTCATGAGCCCCTGAAGTTCCGCGTACCGGTCGCCGGAAACGGACTCCAGCGTGTTGATTCCGAGTCCCTCAACCGCATAATTCAGGAATGCCCATGGCACGGAGACAAGATCCGGCGGATTGCCGGCCGCGATATCGGCCTGGGTCTTTTGCAGGGTCTCGTAGTAGTTGCCTGGAGTACTGGAAACAACGGAAACGGTCGCGCTTTGTGCGTTGAAGGCATCGATGACTTGCGTCATCGGATGTGGATTTGCGGCCGGAGTGCCCCCAGGAGGGGTTCCCCAAATGTGATAGACGGTGATCTCGGTCTTGTCTTGCGCGGCTGCCCGCCGAGCAAACCGTCCTCCAGCGCTCAAAATCCCAGCTGCCGTCATCCCTGCGGCCGCACTCCGCCCCACGAACTGACGTCGAGTGATCATCTTCGCTCACCTCTTTCTTGTTGCCGAAGCCTCACAGGCTCAGCGCCCGATGCACCGTTGCATAGGAAGCCATAGTGTACTTCCAGGATTGCTATGAGCGTGTGAAGTTCTTTGTCTCAACATAGATTCGTCACGGCGCCACTCGAGGATGGCACGATGTGCGGAACTTCCATGGGGCGTGTTCAGCCCGTGGTCGCGCAGTCTTCGAGCGTCTGCACGGTGGTTAGGAGAGGGAAATGACAGAGACCCCGGAGTTCATCGGGCATCGTGGAGCACGATTCGAAGCGCCCGAGAACACGCTTCCCGGCTTTCGGTATGCGATCGGCATTGGCATCCATGCCATTGAATTCGACGTCCGAATGACGGCCGATCACGAGTTGGTCATCATTCACGACGAATCCGTCGACCGCACGACGAACGGAACTGGGCTGATTTCCCAACTCTCCGTGGCCGAGATCCAGTCACTCGACGCGCGCTCGATTTTTCCGGACTGGCCGGAAATCTGCATCGTCCCGACCCTCGACCAGGTTCTGGATACGGTCGCATCGGTCCCCGATCTCATCATCGAAATCAAGAAGGACACACCCGTTCGCCTCGAGCGCATCATTTCACGTGTGATCGAGGAAGTCGAAGCACGCGGACTTACCGATCAGGTAACGATCACATCGTTCGACCCTGTCGCCGTCGGCATCGTTCACCGGCTTCGCCCAGCAATTCGGCATGGCTACATCGGGAACTGGGACGATCCCGCCTTCATCGACACGTCGATCGAGTTGGGATGCACTCAGGTCGATGCTCATATTCCGACCGCCGACCCGACGCTCGTTCGCCAAGGTAAAGAACGTGGATGGAGAGTTGTCGTCTGGCCGTGTAATTCCCCCGACGAGCTGGAGCGGGCCCTAGCGCTTCAACCCGACCTCATTTGCACTGACAGGCCGACGGAGATGCGCGCCCTTCATGGGGCGCTGAAAGGTGCCTAGTCCTCCAACTGATCGATTTTCGACTGGACGCGCCGCGGAAGAAGACCCGCGCACGATTTCACAATTCTCGACAAATACAGTAGGATGCTATCGAACACGTATCGACAAGCGAACAGCGGCCAGCGGCGGTCCGTGACGATGGATGTCCACCAGAATTGGGCGGCCAGCACCCATTTCGCCGATACGCAGGCAATGAGTTCCGGACAACGAGTCTCCGGATCGACTGCACAGGGAGGTGCTCCTCGATGAACGATCGTCGGATCGATGACCTCGTTTCGGAAGCGAAGACGCTCCGCTATTCCCGTCGTCAGGTCATGCGCCGTGCAACCGCGCTCGGACTCTCGGTTCCAGCCGTTTCTCTGGCGCTTTCCGCTTCGGCGTATGCCGCCCCCAACCAGGTGCGCAAGTTCGCCCAGGCGCCTGCCCAGTTGGAGGGCACCAAGCTCAACATTCTGGGCGCATCCTATTTCGTCCCGGCGGGCCAGGAACGGTTCGATGCCATTCTGTCCGAGTGGGGCGAACAGAACGGAGTCGAAGTCAGCGTCGACTATGTCGCCTGGCCGGACTTGCAGGCGAAAATCGGCGCCTCGATCCAGGCCAAATCCGGCCCAGACATCGTCCAGCTCTGGGACCCGTGGCCCTATCTCTATCAAGAGAACCTGGTCGATGTGAACGACATCGCGGGTCCGCTGGGAGAAGCAGGCGGCGGGTACTACGACTGGGTCGTCAAGACAGCATCTGTCGACGGCTCCTGGCATAGCATTCCGTACGGCACTTCTTCATCGGCATATGCCTACCGCCCGAGCTATTTCGCTGAGGCCGGCGCGGAAACATTCCCGGACACATGGGAAGAGCTCTTCACCGTGGGCAAAGCGCTCAAGGAGATGGGCAAACCGCTTGGACAGGCGCTCGGACACAGCCTCGGCGATCCTCCCAGCTTCACCTATGCCTATATGTGGGCCTATGGCGCGATGGAGGTCGAGGACGACGGAACCACCGTTGCCTTCAACAAACCCGAGTTCGTCGAAGGTATGAACACCTTCATCCAGGGATGGAAAGACGCCTTCGATGAGACCGGACTCGCCTGGGATGACAGCGCGAACAACACCGCGTTCCTCTCGGACCAGATTTCCGCCACCCTCAACGGGAGCAGCATCTACCTGAAGGCGGCTGGCCCCGAAGCCGACGGCGGCGTTCCGGCCATTGCCGCTGACATGAACCATGCGGACTTCCCGCAAGGCCCGGCAGGCCGATTCACCAACATCGGCGCGCAGTCGTGGGGGATCACGTCCTACTCCGACAACATCGACGGAGCGAAGTCGTTCCTGGAAACCTTCTATTCCACCGACATGCTCACCTCGTGGTACGAGGCCAACGGCGGATACTACATTCCGGCCACGCCGAACTACACCGAGCTGGAGGTCTACACCGCCAACCCGATCCTGCTTCCCTATCTGAACCTGGTCAACTACGGCCGCAACAAGGGGTATGCGGGACCATCGGACGACAAGGCCGCGCTCTCCTACTCCAAGTACATCGTCATCGACACCTTTGCCAAGGCGGTGCAGGATGGCGACGCGCAAGGCGCCATCGAATGGGGCGCCGATCAGCTCGAGCGCATTTACGGCTGATAGGCGGATATTCGCCCAGGACGCAACAACCGGCAGCGCGTATGGCGCTGCCGGCCCCCTCTCTTAGGAACCCTCGATGGCAGTAGCGCAATCGACCTCCTCCGCCGAACAAGGCCAACTTCAACCGGTCCAGGGGCGCGGTTCGCTCCTGCAGCGAGATGGCGTGCTCGCCTGGCTCTTCATGATCCCGGGCTGGAGCATCCTCCTGCTCTTCATGGCCTATCCGTTCTTTCTCGGGATCTATCTTTCCCTCACCGACAAGATGCTTGGGTTTTCCAAGTACGACTACATCGGACTCGAGAACTACCGCTACCTCTGGACGGACTCGATCTTCCAGCAGACACTGCGCAACACCGTCATCTACGGTGTGGGGACCGTGCCGTTCAAGCTCCTGCTCGGACTCGGACTGGCGCTGCTGCTGAACCGGCAGTTCCGCTTCAGTCGTTTCTTCCGCGCCGGACTGCTCCTGCCCTGGATCGTGCCGACCGCGCTCAGCAGTCTGGCGTGGCTCATGCTCTTCAGTTCCGTCCTCAGCCCCATCTCGATCGTGCTGAAGGAATGGGGCCTGATCGATCAGAACATCAACTTCCTGGGAGATCCCTGGCACGCCCGCATTTCGCTCTGCATCGCCAATATCTGGCGTGGTGTTCCGTTCTTCGCCATCTCGATCCTGGCCGGTCTTCAGGCCGTGCCAACCGAGCTCGTGGAAGCCGCCGCGCTCGACGGCGCTTCCCGCTGGCAACGATTCCGCGCGGTCGTCTTTCCGGTGATCAAGCCAATCGTGCTCATCACCACGCTTTTCTCCATTATCTGGACTATCTCTGACTTCCAACTGGTCTACGTGCTCACCAAGGGCGGACCCGCCAATACGACGCATGTGCTGGGAACCTACGCCTATCAGATCGGCATGAATGCCACTGAGATTGGGCAGGCCGCCGCCATCTCGCTCTATATGTTCCCGGCCCTGGCGTTGGGAGCCATTCTGTTGCTGCGATCGCTCAGGAGCGACAACCGATGAACATCGTTGGCGAAAACCGATGGTGGCAGCGTCTGCTCTACTTCTATCTCCCGCTGGGCATCTTCGTCGTGCTGTTGCTCTTCCCGTTCTATTGGATGCTCATCGTCTCGTTCCGGCCAGACAAGGACTTGCTCAACACCGATCGGAATCCGTTCCTCCCCAATCTGCTGCAACGTACCGACGGCTTCCCCTGGTTCGAGCTCGATTCGGCCGGCGTAACGTTGCGACACTACAGATTCCTCTTCAACGACACCGATTTCGTGCGCTGGCTGCAGAACTCGATCATCGTCACCGTCGGCGCCACTGCCCTGGCGCTGGCCTGCAGCGTCTTCATTGGGTATGCGCTGGGGCGATTCAGATTCCGCGGCGGAACCATCATGGGGGCAGCCATCTTCATAGCCTACCTGGTTCCACCGACGCTGCTTTTCATCCCCTTGGCCGAGATCGTGGCGCGCTTCGGGCTCTACAACCGCTACTGGGCGCTCATCCTGACCTATCCGACCTTCCTGATCCCATTCGCCAGTTGGCTCCTCATGGGGTACTTCCAAACGATCTCGCATGAACTGGAAGATGCCGCCTTGGTGGATGGCGCGAGCCGGTTGCAGGCGATGCGGCAGATCATCCTGCCGTTGGCAATGCCAGGGGTACTTTCCGCCGGAATCTTCTGCTTCACACTCGCCTGGAACGAGTTCCTCTATGCGCTCGTTTTCATGGGCACCGGCAACATGAAAACCGTGCCGGTTGGTGTGGTGAGCGATCTGATCAAGGCCGACGTCTACTTCTGGGGCCCGCTGATGGCCGCGGCTGTGCTCGGCTCGGTCCCGGTCGCGGTTGCCTATTCCTTCTTCGTCGACAACTACGTCTCTGGCCTGACCGCCGGCGCCACGAAGGGCTGACAACGCGAGTCAACGCCTTCAGTCCGGCTTCGCCGGGGATATGGCAGCCACGTGCAAGTGCTACCTCACCCGATGTGGATGACAAGATTTGGTCAGGTGACGACGACTCTCTCAATGGTTGCCGTCCCCGTGCGCGGCACTTGCCAGTCATCGAGCCAACCCGCAGCCATAGCCACCGCGTTGGCGACATCGATCGTTCGCCCGGTTTGCGTCTCCATAATGCTGCCCAGCTGGACTGCAACGATTCCAGCCTTCCCAGGTGACGTCTCAGGAACATTCGCGCCTGGCGGGAGCACCCATCGATCGACGGTAATCGTCACCCGGTCAGTCGCGTTTCGGAACGTCGTCCTCGCGAGAAGCCGGAGTTGAAACGAAGCCGCCGTCCAGGTGTCACCAGGCGACGCACGGTTGATCATGCGCTCGAGGCGGTTTCCACCGTTGATCGCAGACTCGGCATGTTCGTATCTCCCGGGAGGACTGTTGACCGGGCGCGCCAGCACGATCCACCCATGGACGCTTCCCCTATTACGACCCAGGTCGATTCGCATTCCCTTCTCGACGACCAGTGGCGTTGCTGGCGAGATCGGTCCGCTGGACGAAAGCGCCTCCGATGCGTCGAACAGCTCACCGGTTCTCAACCACACCAGTGCGGGTCCATCGATCTCGATGGTGCTTTCCGGCTTGCCTGGTTCTCCAGAAATTTCCAGCAGCGCCAAGGCGCCCTCGGACCAATCGATTCCCCGCCACTCCGCGAGTACTATCGGGTTCCCGACGGGGCGCGGAAAAGGTGCTCGCCATCGTTCTCGAACCCTGCCATCGCGAATCATCAGAGTTTCGCTCTGAGACCATGATCGCTCCCCATGTTCCGACGACTCAACGGTGAAGGTTGCATGCACGAGCTCGCGGTCTCCATCGAGATTCACAAGCCGAACGCGGGTATCAGGAACGGCACTGTGAACGAGTTGAGCGAACTCGATGAGTTGCATTCGAGACTGAGCAGGTTCCTGGGAGACCGGATGATCGACGAAGTCAGCAGCCAGGATTGAGTTCAGTGAGTCGACAGCACCCCGCGAATAGGCAGTGTTCAATGCCAGATAGAAGTCCGTGGCGACACGAGAAGCTTCCTGGCCGACAGAGTGGTACTGCATGTGGGTTTGCTGCTCGATGAGAGATTCGACCGCAAGCACGGCTTGGGCTGATGCAGCGAGCAAGATGACCAGTAGCAGGGTCAATCCGCTACCTTCTCGATTGCGGGTGTTTGTCGCGATGAGCGAGGTTCGCATGGTGCTTCCGCTCCAGTCAGCTGAGACCGCTCGGAACGAACATCCGCGGTCAACTGGACTCTTCTGTTCCGATTGCATGCAGGACACCTGCGTCGTCCGCCACGAGCACCAATCCGTTCTCGACCACAGGCGCCCCGAGGCGCGTGTGATCGGTCGCGCCAACCGGAAGCGACCACAGACTTGTCATCGAATCGATCTCAACGGCGGCCAGTACTGAGCTACGGCCTCCCAGATAAAGCACGCCATTCCCAATCAGATAGGTAGTGTGTCCAAACTCAGGCTGCTCACCACGCTCAACGGGCGTGCCTGTGCGGGCATCGAAAGAGCGCCATTGGCGATCGATCGAGAAGACGTTCACGGTCTCGCCGATCACCACTGGAGACGGAGGGGGAGAGGACGCCGCCCAATCGAACTCCTGTTTCCAGACCTGCCTTCCGCTCGTGAGATCGAGGGCGATCAGGGCCGCGGATAGGTTCTCGAAATCGAGATTCTGCGTCGATCCCGCGTTCGCGGTGGGCTGGTTGAAGAGATACACGGTGCCTTCGCTGACCATCGGCGCCGACCACAGGGGATACGCCGCATCGGTGAACGCCCAGAGAGTTTCTCCCGTTGCCAGATCGAGCGCCGTAACTGCCTGGTCTCTACTCGCAATGACAACCCTGCCATCCGATATCGCGGGGGCCGCCAGGATCGGACCACCCAGCTGCATTGCCCATACCTGCGCCCCGGTCCCGGCATCGAAGGCCGAAACGCCTCCATCGTTGGCCACCGCAATCACGAAGCCGCCCATTCCGGCAAGTGGCGCAAGCAGACTCCCCTGGATCGTCGCGCTCCAAAGCTCGTCTCCCGAATCGAGGCTCAGGGCAACGATGAGCGCAGTGCCGTCCGATCGACTGACCGGCACGATCAATCGGCTCTCCATGACTACCGGAGTTGCCCGACTGCTCCGTCCAGCTCAACCGACCAGACGAGCTCGTGCGTGTCAGCCCGCAATGCAACAACGCGCCCACCGTCGCTACCGGCAAACACCATTCCATCGGTCGTCACAGGAGCAGCCAGGATCGAATCAGACGCATCGAACGAGAATTGCCAACGCTCGATTGGGTTCGAGGTGGGACCACTCTCTGTCACGACCCCGGACCTGCTGCTGTCCCCGAGATAGGTTCGATACCCCAGAACCTCGCCAGCAGGAGCCGGTATGGTTTCCGTGTCAGGCTGGTCGACTCCGCCCAGGAGTTGCACGATTCCGAGTGCGCCGACACAGATGAGAACAAGCGCCGCAATCCGCAGCGCGGTCGAGATTTGATAGCGGCGTGCCTCGTCCGTTGCCTGCCGCGTGATGGGAGACACCACCTGAGGTCTGGATTCGGACAGGAGCAGCAACTGCCGGCGCCCCTGCAAGACTTGCCCTGATGACGGCACGATGCCCTGAGCTCGCTGGTGCAGCTCGACGATCAAATCGGCAAGTTCAAGTTCTTGCAGAGGGCCGACCGTTTCCGTACCCGTAAGCAGGTCATCCCAGAACTGGCTCAGCTCTTGTTCCGGCCGCATCATGGCGCCCCTCCGGATTCGGCCATCAGATCTCGCAGCTTGAGGATCGCTCTCCGGGCATTGACATCGACCGTGTTGCGGCGCATGCCCAATGCCTCTGCGATCTCGTTGCCGTTGAGTCCCGCCAGGCGCAACTCGATCACGCTTCGCTGGTCATGAGTCAACTGCGAGAGCAGGCTGTAGAGTCGCCGTGCTTCGTCGTTGCGGACGGCTATAACCTCCGGCGAATCCGATGGATCGAGCGCCACGCCAGCAAACTCGAGCGGAACGGTCGGTTTGATCGACCGCTGATGATCAATAACAACGTTGTGGGCAATGCGAAAGAGCCACGCGGAGAAGAGCCCTCCCTGGAAGCTTGCGATTCCCAACATCGCCTTGGTGAATGTGATGCTCGCGGTATCCTGCGCCGCCTCGGCATCGCCGAGCCGCACCGCGCAGTAGCGATAGACCCGGTCGAAATACCGGTTGTACAGCTCACCGAAAAGACGCGTGTCGTCTATCGCCCATTGAGCGATTACCTCATCCTTTGCGAACTCAATCGAGTCTCCGCGCACTTGGTCGTTCAGCACGCTTCTGCACCGATCCGCTTGGGAAGCAGGTGAACTCCTGTTAGTAAGACAGTGAACGCTTCCGAATTCTGACAACATACGCTCGGCAACCTGCGCCGGAAGCTCCCCGCATCCGCCGCGGGGCCCTGCGCGTCATTGCGTCACGGAGACGTGAGCCGCGGAAGAGCGATCCTCGAACACAGATGGCCCGCTGCCGAACGGCAGCGGGCCAAACCATCAAACTCAAGTCGCGATCGATACTCGACGTGTGGCTATCGCTCGATCAAGTCCAGCGACACCGAGTTCATGCAGTACCGGTTCCCGCCAGCCTCGCGGGGACCGTCCGGGAAGACGTGCCCCAGGTGCGAGTGGCATCTGGCGCAGCGCACTTCTGTCCGGATCATGCCATGGGACGTGTCGCGCACGTATTCCGTGGCGCCGGGGAGCGCTTCGGTGAAGCTGGGCCAACCGCACCCGGAGTGATACTTTGTGTCGCTGTCGAAAAGTTGATTGCCACAAGCAGCGCAGCGATAGATGCCGTCCGTTTCGGTGTCGACATATTCACCCGTGAACGCGCGCTCGGTGCCGGCCTCACGCAGGACGTGATACTGCATTGGCGTCAGCCTGGCGCGCCACTCGTCGTCGCTCTGCGGAAGCTGGATGTTGACCACATCCACTTCTCCGCTGCCGCCGCTGACCGGCGCGGTCGCCCACGGAACCGGGCAAGAAACACCAGTCCCCGCCAGTCCGCAATAGCCGTTTGGCACCTTGTGCAAGTACTGCTGGTGATAGTCCTCGGCGTAATAGAACTCGCCCGCCGGTTCGATCTCGGTCGTGATGTCGCCATATCCGGCGGCTCTCAGCTTCGGGCCGAACTCGCCGGCAATCATTCGCGCCGTCTCGGCCTGCGCGTCCGACGTTGTGTAGATCGCCGAACGGTATTGGGTACCCCAGTCATTCCCCTGGCGCATGCCCTGGGTAGGATCGTGTTCCTCGAAGAACGTCTTGACGAGGTCGGCGTAGCTGACGACGTCGGGATCGAAGACGACCATCACCGCCTCGGCATGGCCAGTCTTGCTGGAACAGACTTCCTCGTAGGTCGGATTCGGGGTGAATCCACCCATGTAGCCGACCGCGGTGGTGTACACACCCGGCAATTGCCAGAAGAGCCGTTCCGCACCCCAAAAACATCCCATCGCAAAGTACGCCACTTCGAGATTGGCAGGAAACGGCCCCTGAAGCGGTGTGCCGAGCACCTCGTGGGTGGAGGGTATGGAGAATCGCGGCGCATCGCTCCCCGCAAGCGCCTGCTCGGCCGAAACCATTTCGGACTTTCGTCCCCCAAACAGGCTATCGAGCAAAGACATCGTCTTACCTCCCGCGCTCGCCCGATCGAATCGGAAAGCGCATGGTGCTGTCGTCTCACTAAGTAAGGATACGGCAGGTGAATCAGACTGCTGGTTCTCAGTTGCGTCCGCGCTTGGCGCCCTGTTGCACGTAGCTGGCACGTGCGTAGCCTTGGTCGAGGCGTGGGCGGAGTCGGTCGAACTCGAGAACCGTGCACGAACAATACGTAGCAACCCCTCGTTTGGATGCGTCCCCGCTGACGTACCAGGAGCCATCGTGGGAAGCGTCGAACCCGCCATGCTCGCAGCATGCCCTATCGTTCACAAGGCCAGTACAATCGCTCCCACCATTGACTCGAAGGTTCACGGGAGCACCACGAATGCCAGACGCAGGAACGCTCGAATTCGCCCGATCGCTTGACTCCGCCGATTCACTCGCACGTTTCCGTGATCGGTTCCACCTCTTGCCCGGCAAGATCTATATGGATGGCAATTCGCTTGGGCTCATGGCCAAAGACTCGGAAACCGCCATCCTGAAAGCAATCGACCAATGGAAGACACTCGGCATCGACGGCTGGATGTCCGCCGATGCAGGTTGGTTCACCATGGGGGAAACGCTCGGCGAACAGATGGCCCCGCTTGTTGGGGCAGACGCAGACGAGGTGGTCGCCACCGGCACCACCACGGTCAATCAGCACAATCTCGTGTCGACGTTCTATCACCCCAGTGACCGCCGCCGAAAGATCGTGGCTACCGAGCTCGACTTTCCGTCCGACATCTACGCGCTGCAGAGCCAGATCCTTCTGCACGGCGGCAATCCCGATCATGACCTCATTCGGGTTGCGTCGCGAGACGGCCGCACCATCGACGAATCCGACATCATCGCCGCCATGACCGAGGACGTTGCGCTCGTCTTGCTGCCGTCCGTGCTCTACCGATCGGGCCAGCTGCTCGACATCGAACGCCTTGCGGCCGCTGCCCGCGAGCGCGGCATCATCGCCGGGTTCGACTGCGCCCACTCCATCGGCGCAGTCCCTCATCGGTTCGACGACTGGGGTGTCGATTTCGCCTTTTGGTGCTCCTACAAGTACCTCAATGGCGGTCCCGGCAGCGTCGGGGCGCTCTATGTCAACCGAAAGCACTTTGGGGTGCGGCCCGGTCTCTCCGGCTGGTGGGGCTATCTCAAGGAAAAGCAGTTCGACATGGTGCACGATTGGGAAGGAGCGCCCGGAGCCGGCGCCTGGCAGATCAGCACCACACCCCTCTTCTACGGCGCATCGATGCTTGGATCGCTCGGTATCTTTGCCGAGGCCGGTATTGAATCGGTCCGCGCCAAGTCACTGCAGATGACGAATTACCTGATCGAGCTCATCGAAGCCTCTGGCCTGACTGGGCCAGACTACGGCTATGCAATCGGATCGCCACGAGAAGACGATCGCCGTGGCGGGCATGTCGCGGTCGAGCACTCCGCCGCCGCCGCGATCGCCCGAGCGATCAAACAGCGCGGTATCGTTCCCGACTTCCGTGCGCCGAACGTCATCCGTATCGCCCCGGTGGCTCTCTACAACTCGTTCGAAGACTGCTGGCAGACCGTGCAAATGCTGCGCGAGATCGTCGACGCGGGAGAGCACCTGGTCGGTCATCAGGGGAGGGAACTCATTGCCTGACCGCTCGTCGCCCCGGCAGATCGTTCCGCGAACGCCCGACGAGTGGATCGCGAGCGGGCGGCTATTGCTTGCCGTGCTGCTCTGGTATCCGGCGATCCTTCGGAAGCCGCGCATCGTCGCGGGAGGGATCGTGCTGTCGGCCCTCTCGGACATCGCCGATGGCGCGGTCGCCTGGCTCCTTGGAAATCGTTCGAACTACTCGCGGCAACTCGATGCGGTTGCCGACAGTGCGGTCATGCTTTCCGCATTGGGATGGTTGGCGCTGGCCCGTCCCGGCCGGTTCCAGCCTCTGAAGCGGACCGTGCTGGCAATCGCTGCGGTCGCCAGCGCACTGCTTTCGATCGAATGGCGGCGCCATCGCCAGTTCGGAGCGTTGCACATCTGGTCGGCCCGCGCGGCTGCCGTCGTTGGGCACGTCTATGTGCTCGGCCTCCTCTGGCGTGGGACGGCGCCAAAGTGGCTCCTTCGCTTGTTCCAAACCGTCACCGTCGGGGCCATGATCGAATCGGCGTGGTGCATCCTGGGCGGACATGATTTCGACGACCACAGCTCGATCCCCTTGCTCAAGCACGTGCTGCAGAAGAAAGCAGCATGACGGGCCTGACACCGCAACCTGAGCTCGTGCTCTTCGATCTCGATGACACGTTATGCGACTACGCGGGCGCCCGGGTTGGGCGGTTGCGGATCGCGTTCGAGCTGGCGCAAGAGACGTCTGGGCAGGACCTCAGCCTGCCGATCGACGAGGTGGTGGCCGCATCGATTCAGATGCAACCACATGGAGTCGATCATTTCCCGGAACTGCTCGCCCGCTATGGCATCGACGATCCGAATGCGGTTTCCGCGGCCGCGCGCTGGTTTGTGAACAACCGCTTCCATGGATTGCAGCTCTTCCCCGATACCATCGAGACCTTGCGCTCCGTCCGGACCGCAAGGCCGCACCGCCGGCTTGGCATGATCACGAACGGCCCGGCAGATGTGCAGTCCGCCAAGATCGACCTCCTGGGGTTGCGGCCGTTTTTCGATTTCTGCCTGATCTCCGGCGAATTCGGATTCTGGAAGCCCGATCGAGCGATCTTTCAGGAAGCGCTTGGCCTGGGCCGCACCGAGGCCGACCTGTCGGTGATGATTGGAGACTCGCCCGAGCACGACATGGCTGGCGCTGAGGCAACCGGTATTCCGACGATTTGGATGAATCGACACGCGCACCCATGGCCGATCGAGATCCCGCTCCCGACCCGAGTCGCGCACAACCTGTCCGATGTACGGCGACTCCTTGCCTAGCGCATCCAGTTCCATCCGTCACAAGACTGCTGGGGCCAACATCACTTCGCAGAAACGGTCGACCCGCGTTTCCGTCGTTCCGGGCGCGTCTGACACCCTGCTCGGCGAATCCTGTACTCTTTCCCTGTCACGTTCGCCAGGCGGCGCAGAATGTGGCCATTCGATTCACCGGGCGTTGCCATGCCCGAGCTTCCGGCGGAGGGTCCGGTTCGTTGATCGCACCTAATCCGAACGTCTTTGGTCTCCCGCGCCGCGCCGTTTCTTCGATCTCTCCCTGGTTCCGGATCGCTGCGCTGGTTGTCTTGTTGCTGCCCGTGCTGGCTGCCTGCGGGTTTGGATCGGAGAGCGGCAACGACGGACAAATCTCCTGGACGCAAGGAACTCGCCCGGCCGAAGGGGTGGCCCCGGCGCCTACGCAGGAAATCCAACCGACCGTCGCGTTCACCCAGGTCGCGGAACCAGCCTCGACTGCCGCCAGCACCACAGTTGCTGCCACGCTGGCCCCGACCGTCGCGCCGACATCCGCGCCCGCACAGCCGACCCAACCGATCGTCACCGGGCAAATCCTTTCGCCCGATCAGCTCGCCGAATTCCAGCCGAACGAGCTCGGCTCGGTGCCGGTGTTCATGTATCACAACATCATCCAGGAATACTCTTCGGACGAGCCAGAGGGGGATGTTCTTTACCGGACGGAAGAAGAGCTGCGCGCCGACTTGCAGTGGCTCTACGACCACAACTTCTACATCATTCCCTATCGGGAGTTCGTCGAGAACCGCATTAGCGCGCCCGCTGGAAAGCACCCGGCCGTACTTGTCTTCGACGACTCGCGTCCAAATCAGTTCTATTACGACATCGCCGCGGACGGCTCCGTAACCATCGACCCCCATTCGGCCATCGGCATTCTGGAAGATTTCTTTTCCACGCATCCGAATTTCGGCCACACGGCCATGTTCGCCATCATCGAGATTTGGTGCTTCGATTACGAAGCGCCGGAGCAGACGCCGTATTGCCAGCAGAAGCTGCAGTGGCTGGTCGACAATGGCTACGAGGTCGCCAACCACACAAAGGATCACCAGGACCTCAGTGATGTCACGACCGACATCTTCATGGAAAAGGTCGGTGGAACGACACTCTGGCTCCAACAGCAGACAGGACAAGAAAGCGCCACGGGCGCGGTCGTGCTTCCCTATGGGCTGTTCCCCGACACCGACATCAACCCGGAAGCGCTCGACCAGTGGAAGATGGCGCGCCACGGATTCGAATACAACGGACAGCAAGTGCAGCTGATCAGTCTGCTGGCGGCCGGCGCCGAACCAGCTCCATCGCCCAACTCGATAAACTTCGATCCCTATTCGATCGCCCGCATCGGAGCCAAGGACGAACCGCTGGAAGGCGAAGGGAATCTCTTCCTCGACTACTGGTTCGGTCAGTTCGAAGCGCGTCCCGACCTGCTCTACACCAGCGACGGCAACCCGGACACCATTACCGTTCCGTCCGTCCTCCCTCCGGAACTCGACGGCCTGCTCGACACCGAAAAAATCGCCGCCGATGGGAAGGAATTGATCGAGTACTAGTGAGCTTCCGGGCTCACCCAACCGTGTCCGGCCGCGCGATTTCTTCGGTGAACCAGAGCAACCGCTATACTTTCCGGTCGACAGGTACCGGTCGAGCGCAACGAGCGTTCCCGGCAATGACCCCACCGAAATGAGTTAGGAATTGACCGTCTCGCCTCCCTCTGAATCCGCTGCCGAACGGCGCATTGTCGTCGCCGATGAGCTCGGCTATTGCTGGGGCGTCCGCCGGGCGCTCGATATCATCGAAGACGCTGCCGACCCCACCGCGCCCGTCGCGCCCATCGGTGACATCATCCACAATCCTCAGGTCGTGTCACGGTTGCGGGAGCGCGGCGTGGTCGGCGCGGAATCGGTCGACGCTGCCGCCCGGGAAGGGTTCAAACGGGTCGCGATCACCGCGCATGGCATGGGGCCGCACCTGGCGCAGCAGGCCTCCGAAGCGCACCTGGAGTTGATCGATACCACCTGTCCGCTCGTCACCAAGGTGCAGCGCCTCGCCCAGAAACTCGTCCGGCAGGGATATTTCCTTGTCGTCTATGGCGATTCGTATCATCCGGAAGTCAAGAGTGTGCTCGGCTGGGCCGCCACCAGCAAGTCGGTGGCCGCCAAGCACATCGAGGATCTTCCATGGAACGCCAAGCGAGGTGAAGAAGGCGAAGGCAAGATTGCGCCGCCACGCAAGGTTGCGCTCGTCAGTCAAACCACCAAGAACGTTGACGAGCTGATGGTATTCGCCCTGGAGCTACAGGCGATGGTGGTGCCGCTCGGCGGCGAATTCCGGCTCTGCAATACGATTTGCGAACCCACGAGTGAACGCCAGAACGCGCTCAAACGCCTGATCGACCGCGACCATTGCGATGTCGTCTTCGCCATCGGCGGCCGCAAGAGCAGCAACACCGCCCGTTTGGCCGAAGTGGCGTCGCACATGGGGGTCGAAAGTCATCACATCGAGCGGCCGGAAGACATTCAGGCAGAATGGCTCGAAGGCAAGACCACCGTTGGGGTTACCGCCGGTGCATCGACACCGGATCAGGTCATCCAGCAAGTGGTGGACACCATCGCCGGTTGCATTACGCTGGCGGCATCCGCGCCGTCGACCCCGACTACGTCCCGGCGTACTAGGCCCGAATCCCCAGGCATCCTTCCCAGGATGCCTCCAAACTGTTGCCTCTTGCCTCTGGCCTGTTGCCTGGCTCCCCCTACCGCTCGAACACCACCCGTCCATCGATCATCGTCAGCTCCGCTCGAAGGGTGTTCAGTTCCTCCGGCTCGACCTTGCGCGGGTCAGCGCTCAACACCGTCAGGTCCGCCAGTTTGCCTTCGGTGATGCTTCCCTTGATCGCTTCCTCGAACGAGGCAAAGGCGCCATTGATGGTGAACATCTGTAGCGCCTCGTCGATCGTCACGCCTTGATTGCCGCCCATGTACTGGCCGTCCTGGGTCAGGCGCGTGACCGCAGAGCGAAGATTGACGAACGGGTCGCAGGAAACGACCGGGACATCCGAGCTTCCCACCGCCACGATCCCCTGGTCGAACCACGAGCGCCCAGGATAGGCCATCGCCAGTTGGTCCTCGGTGAAGTTCTCGATGTAGGAATCGCCGAGGTAGTAGATGAAGGATGGCTGCGGAATCGCCAGCGCGCCGATCTTCTTCATGCGATCCAGATGCTCCTGCGTGCACATCCCGCAGTGCTCGATGCGCGGGCGCGCATCGGAACGCGGATTCGCCGCCAACGCGGTCTCGTAGGCCGTCAGGATCATCGAGATTGCCCGATCACCAATGGCATGCGCCGCCATCTGAAAACCGGCCGCGTTGGCGCGGGTGAACCGTTCGTTGAGACCGTCCTGGTCATAGATCGTGATCCCCATATTGCCGGGATCGTTCCGGTACTCGGTGGTCATGGCCGCAGTTCGTCCACCACCCGAGCCGTCCTGGAACACCTTTGCCGGCCCGATGCGGAACCAGGCATCGCCGAATCCGGTCTGCACACCAAGATGCTCCAGATTGTCCAGCGTGTCGTCGATCAACATCATGGTGAAGGTGCGCATCGGCAACTCGCCATCGCGGGCGAGCTCTTGATACGCGGAGAACTGCCGAGAGTTGCTGATCGCCGCTTCGCCGACGCTGGTAATGCCGTATTCGTTGAATCGCTTGCCAGCTGCGCGCAAGTAGTCCTTCATGTCATCGGTCGTCGGCGCCGCGATCTGATCTGAAACCAGCTTCATTGCGGTTTCACGCAGCAAGCCAATCGGCTCGCCATGCTCGTCGCGGTCGATCTGGCCGCCAACCGGATCCGGCGTGTCCGCCGTTATCCCGGCCAGCCCGAGCGCTGCCGAGTTCGCCACTGCGAGGTGTCCACACGTACGCACCAGATAGGCGGGACGTCCACCCGTGGCTTCGTCCAACTCATGGCGGGTCGGGTGCCGGTGAATATCGAGGCGGGAATCGTCATAGCCCCGGGCGATCAGCCAGCCGCTGGGCTGCTCATTGGCTCGTGTGCGAAAGGCGTCTTGCAGTGCTGCCAAGGTGGGAGCCGCGCCGGGCGAAGCGTCGATCTGGCTCAATCCCTGCCCAAAATAGATCGGGTGGTTGTGGTTGTCGTTCAGACCCGGCAGGAGCGCTCGGCCTGCGAGATCGATCGTCTTCGTGCCTGGTCCCGCTTCGTCCAGGACCACGTCAAGGGTTCCGACACGGGTGATTCGATTGCCCTGAACCGCAACTGCTTCGGCGTCTCGTGCCGCAGGGTCGATTGTGATGATCGGTCCATTGCGAAAGATGAAATCTGCGGACACTCTCGTGACGCTCCTTGGAAGCAATGAGCAAAATCGACCGCGACACCTCATTGTTCGGACGCGGCGATTCCAGAACGTTGATCATGATCTCAGAAACTGCCCAACCCCGGAGCGAGAACATCGACACTCAGGGACCCAACGTGTCCGTTGCTTCCTCAAGAGATCTGCAGCGGTCCAATGGGCACGAGATTGGCACGTTCGCGTGCGGGATAATCTCAAACGACGATGGCTCGAAGGTGGCTATCGAAGAATCGATCGCAGACCATTCCAGGGGCATACCGAACGAAATGAAGATTACCGATATTCGCGTTGCGTCTGTTCCGATAAGCTCGCCGATGAGCAATGCCTACATCGACTTCAGCAAAATGGACGCGGCCGTGGTCGCGATCATCACCGACGTCATTCGGGAGGGCGAGCCCGTCGTCGGATACGGGTTCAACTCGAACGGCCGCTACGCTCCGATTGGCTTGCTGAACGAGCGCTTCGTTCCGCGCCTGCTCGAGGCCGAGCCGGCCGCCATCATCGACGAATCGGGTGGAAACCTCGATCCGCGAAAGATCTGGTCGCTGCTCATGGCTGCCGAAAAACCCGGTGGCCACGGGGAACGCTCGGTCGCGGTCGGCACCATCGACATGGCCGTCTGGGACGCCGTCGCCAAGATCGAGGGCGTGCCGCTCTACCGTCTGTTGGCCGATCGGTACAACGGCGGAACGGTCCACGAGCCCGTATGGGTCTACGCAGCCGGCGGCTATTACGCACCGGGAAAGGGCCTGCCAGAGCTTCGTGAAGAAATGCGCGGCTATCTCGATCTTGGCTACGAGGTCGTCAAGATGAAAATCGGTGGTGTCCCGCTCGCCAGGGACCTGGAGCGAATCGAGGCCGTGCTCGAGGTCGTTGGCGACGGATCCCACCTTGCAGTCGATGCGAACGGCCGATTCGATCTCCCAACCGCTATCGCCTATGCCGATGCGCTCGCGCCCTACGATCTCTGGTACGAGGAGGCTGGCGACCCGCTCGACTTCGCGCTCCAGGCAGAACTCACAACGCTATCCCAACCCCATGGCCACCGGAGAACCTCTTTTCGATGCAGGACGCGCGCAATCTCATCCGCTACGGCGGTATGCATCCATCCTCCGACTGGCTCCAGTTCGACTGCGCGCTTTCCTATGGCCTGGTCGAGTATTTGCGCACTATCGAAATGGTGGAAGCCAATGGCTGGTCACGCACCCGCATCGTGCCGCATGGCGGACACCAGATGTCACTGAACATGGCGGCAGGACTTGGTCTCGGCGGAAATGAGAGCTATCCGGGCGTTTTCCAGCCGTTTGGCGGATTCGCGGACAGCATCCGGGTCGAGCATGGAATGGTCGGACTCCCGCAAAGCCCCGGCATCGGGTTCGAGGAAAAGGGCGCTCTCATCGACATCATGCGGCAGGTCGCGGCAGGCGAGGGTTCATTCGTTTGACGGTATGATGCTCCCAGTCCATCGGCGACCGGCCGGCCAACGCGGGAGGTATGGCGCACCCAATGCAGATCATGGAAATCGTGCGCTTCTGGATGTCGCGCCTCTTCGATCTCTCTCCTTCGATGATCATCCTGGCGGTGATCGGTTCGCTGCTGGCCGCGTTCACGCTCATCATCTATGGGTTCCTGCGGGTGTTGGCGGTCATCTGGGACCTCATCTCGAGTCGTGACCTCACCGACGCGCGCGAAGAAAAACTCTCGATCGAATTCATCGAGCTCATCGACGTCTTCCTGATCGGAGTCATCCTGCTCATCGTCGCGCTCGGACTCTATCAGCTCTTCATCGACGAGAAGACGACCCTCCCCTCCTGGCTCAAGATTCATACCCTCGACGAGTTGAAACACCGCATCATTGGCGTGATCTGCGTCGTATTGGGAGTGAACTTTCTCAGCAATGTGGCCGAGTGGTCGGGCGGCAAAGATATCGTCTATCTCGGTATCGCCGTCGGTATCGTGCTTGCTGCGCTGGTCATCTTGCTCAAAGCAGTCGATGACTCCATTCAGGAAGAAGTCAGGCTTCTTCGGGAAGAACGGGCGCTGGAGAAGGCCACATCGGCAATCGAGCAAGAGTAGATCAAGCGAAACGTCAATCGAGGCCTTGGGGTCCTTGGCTGGCGGTCACAGCTCGACGATCGGTCGCTCGGCATTCAGGATCGACACCTCGGCTGTTCCGCCCAGGTGTCGGGTCACCAGCGCGGCCAGGTCGTCGATCGCGATCCGCGTCGCCAGTGGGTCCAGCGGCGGAATCGACTCGATCACAAGCACGGCGTCCCTGGTAGCCGGTGTGAGCATCGTTCGCTCGGCTTCACGCCAGTTCCAGCATGAACAGATCACAGAATCGTCATCGCGGTAGATGACGGCGCCGGGCGGCGGTGTCTCCGGTCCTTCGAGCCCAACGGGGTGAACTCCTCGTCCCCCTGCGCTCGCGTCAGACGCACATCCCCAACGATGGCTGCCAAGTCCTCTCCACCCACCGGAAGCAGGTGGCGCAACGAGATCGCGTTGTAGAGATCGACCAATGGGTTGATGGGCCGCAATCTCCCTGACTGCGCGGAACGAAGCATCGCCTCGATCGACGACCGGTATTTCGACGGCTTCACGCCAAACCGGGCGAAGGCCGCTCGCCAGGGAGCCACTGCGCCGGATGCTGGCTGATCTCGCCCGCGCCGACCAGGGCCGCCGCCCGTTCGATCTCCACGTCCAGCATCGGCCAGATCTCGGGATCGTCGACCATGTTGTCGACACCGCGCACCACTGCTATCGCGATCGTCGCGTTTGGAAAGAGCTCGAGGAAATCTCGCTCCAGCCGGAAAGACGTCATGCCTTACACCACACGAACGAGCCGGCGAGCCGATGCCCAAACCAGCCGCACACCAAAGAAACCAATGATCGTCCCGCAGACAGCATCGATGGCTTGAAAGACGCGGGGGCGCGCATATTTTCGTCCCGCGCTGGCGAGCGCGCAAAAACCGATCGCCCAGGCCAGGGTCCCAATCAGGAATGCCGCCAGAAACTCGATGGTCGTTGCGAAGGTTGGCTCGCCGTGCGTTGCCAACATCCCACCGCCAATCCCGGTCCAGAATGGCAACGCGGCGGGGTTTGCCAGTCCAAAGATGAGGCCGGTGCGCAACGCGCTCGCCTCACTGGAGCGCTCGGTAGCGGATCGCCCGTGCAAGGCAGTGCGAAACGCGTCGATGGCGATCTTGCACAGAAAGAGGCCGCCCATCAGGCCGATCACGTCGAGCACGGTCGCCGCGCTCGAGAGCGCGGCCAACCCGGAAAACGCCAACACCGCCCATGCCCCGCTCCCGGCGAACGCGCCGAGTTGCACCAGGAACGCTGGCCGAAAACCGAAGCTCACTCCCCGCCGGAGGCATTCGGTGTTGACCACGCCGGGTGCTGCCGCATAGGCCAAACCCAACAACAACGGGATGAACAACGCGTCGCGCACGGTTCTCCTCGATTCTTGTCAAGCCGGAACGATCAGCCCAAGACTGCTCGTAAAGCCATGAATGAACGTTTTGGAGCCCACCGGGCCGATCTCGCCCGCCGCGATCAAACCGGCCAGTGGCAATCCGGGGAAACGGCGCTCGATTGCCGCGGCATCGTGATGGGGTACATCGAACATACCGGTCCCCCGGCCATTGCACGAGGCCAGCAACCCGGCAATCGGATCGCGCCCTCCCAGCCGGAGATGCGCCTCGAGCAGAGTGGCAGTGAGATCGAGATCGGCCGTGGCGGCGTCGCGCAGCTGAAACTGAATCGTCTGGCCCACTCGCGGTCTGGCGCCCAACGCGATAGCGCCCGATTCCCGCCGTATCCCGATGATGTTGCGTATCAGGAAATCTCCTCGCCCGAACGTTTCGCGATACTCGTTGGCAGCCAGTCCCGCGACGAGGTGATCGCGCACCTCTTGCTGAATCTCGCCCGGCAGGGTCGAAAGCGTGTCGGTCAACATCTGCAAAGCTGGCCGATTCGAGATCGTTTCGATCCATTTTTCATCGACAGCCGTGATCGTCCAGGGCTCACCGATTGGCTCGCATCCCTGTGAAACGATTGGCAGCACATCGTAGGCGCCACCGATCGATAGGCCGACCCCGCCATCGTTGTAGATCCGGCCGTTGAGCATGACCCAGGTTTGCCGCTGTCCCGGACCCGGCGCCAGCAAACCGCCGATCACCGGCAAGCCGGGATAGGCGGAGTTCAGCTGCTCGACGAGCAACGCGCCATCCATGCGAAACGGATCTGCGAGCACAGTCCAGCCGTTCACGAGCGCCGGATCGACGCCAAGCCGCTCGGCCAGACTGCCGCCACGCGATTCCTCGAGCATTCCCTGAGTGAAACGCACGGGACGCAAGATCGCACCCGGCAACTCCAGGGCGAGCAGGGAGATCGCCGGTTCGTGCTCCATTCCGCGCCACGTCCGATGACGCCACTACTGGAACACCCGACGACGATCATCGAACCCGCGTGATGCCAAATCGCCTCCGAGATCGACGGCAGGTCTTCGTCGAACGATGCGGATGCAAAGGCGAAAATCGCATCTGGCACGACATCGCGAATCCCATCCAACGCCATGTCGAGCGCCATCCGCCAATCGCGGCTGATGCCCACCGACGAACGCGCCGTTGCCTGGCGAGTTGGTCCCTGCGGGGCCGGATCGTGAGACTGCGAAGCTGGAGAGGTGCCGTGTGCGCTCATGGCGGCAAGCCTACCAGACCCACGGGCTCCGCCACCTAAAGATGGCGCAGGTAGGCCTCCGGATCGTCCAGAAATGAACGCATGATCTGCACATGCTCCAGCGTGTCGTACCTGGCCGGGCGAATCGCGCCTCCGTCGAAACTGAGAATCGCCGCTCCGGGCAGCGCCAGCAGCATGGGAGAGTGCGTTGCGATGATGAACTGCGAGCCATCTTCGGCCATCGCGCGCAGCATCGAGAGGAAGGTCAGTTGGCGGGCCGGGGAAAGCGGAGCTTCCGGTTCGTCCATCAGATAGATACCTCCCGGACGGCATCGCGCGGAAAAGAGATCGAGAAACTGCTCGCCGTGGGACGCGGCATCGAGACCACTGGCGCCGTATTGCTGCTCGATCGCGCGCGCCTGCCCGGCAATCACTCCTGCGCCAAGGTTCCGCGCGAACTCCGAGCTCGTCCGGTCATTGCGCATTTCCGCCGCCTCGGCCAGCAACTCGGCTTTCAGCCGATCCATTCGCTTGGTGAACCCGAAGAAGTCCTCCGCCCGGAAGAAATATCCGCGGTGTGGGTGACGCAATGCCCAGCGTAGCCGGATCGCCTCGGCGAGCGCGCGCCCATGCACCAAAGTGGGGTCGCGGTCGGGATTGTCCGATCCAATTCCCGGCAGCGATACCGCACATGCGATGCCCTCGAGCAAGGTCGATTTCCCGCTGCCGTTCTCACCCACCAGGAAGGTCACTGCGCCGTCGAAGCGCAACGATTGCCCAAGCTGCGCGGCAATCGACGGCACCGAGAACGGAAACGACGCGCGTTTCCCCTCACCTGGGTCCAGCAGATCGATACGTTCGAGGAGAGGCATTCCAGATTCGCGCATCAACAGTAGGCGGGCTTGACAGGCTAACAGTGTTAGCCTACAATTCGGCTAACGATGTTAGCCATGGAGGTTCGGCTATGTTTCTCGACCATTCGACGTTCTCACTCACACCTGCTGCATCAGGTCGTCGCCTGCTTCCCCGCATCGCCTGGGGAGTCGCCGCGCTCGGCCTGCTGGGAGCAACGGTGCTCCAGGTGCGGGAGCATGGTAATGGCTGGCTTGCGCTCGGGTTCGCCCTCATGCCCGATTTGGGGCTGCTGGCGGGAATCGACCGCGGGCTGGAGAAGGGGCAACTCGCGCCTAAGGCAGTTCCGATCTACAACGCGCTGCATCGCTTCATCGGCCCTGCTCTGTTGGCGCTGCTCGCATTGACCGGTGTGGCGCCGATGATATGGCTCTCAGCCGCGCTCGGCTGGGCGCTGCATATCGCGGTCGACCATACCTTCGGCTATGGATTGCGGGACGAGAATGGCTTCCAACGCTCCTAGCTCTGCGAGCCAGGCTCGCCGGGAGCAGATCGTCGATACTGCCTGGACGATCCTGAACGCCGAAGGGCGGGATGCCCTGACCATGCGCAGATTGGCAAGCGAACTGGGCATCAAGGCGCCGTCGCTCTACAAGCACTTTCCCGACAAGGCCGCGGTCGAAGCGGCAATGATCGACCGCGGCTTTCTGATCTGGGGGGAACGTGCCCGCATCGCGCTTGGCGAACCGGGAGACCGCCTGACGAATGTCGCGGCCGCCTACCGATCGCTTGCCAGGGAGTGGCCCCACGTCTATCGCCTCCTGACCGCGGGCGAGCTCGATCGCGCCCGTTTGACTCCGGGGATCGAAGACTGGTCAGGCGCGCCGCTTGGTGAGCTGTTCGCCGACGCAGACACGGCGCGCGCATTCTGGGCCTTCATGCACGGCATGGCCATCATGGAAATCGATCGCCGATTTCCACCCACTGCGGATCTCGAGCGCGCCTGGTCTGCCGGTCTGGCCGCGTTCGCCAGTACCGGGCGTTAGCGCCGTCAGGCCACCTGCAAGGTCAAGTCGACCTTCGGCAAGAGCGCCACATCCAGCACCTCGTCGAGCGATGCGACCTGGATCAGCTCGATGTCGCTCTTGACGACATCCGGCAATTCGGAAAGGTCCTTGGCGTTCCGCTTCGGGAGCAGGAAGGTCTTGATCCCGCCCCGATGCGCGGCCAGCGTCTTCTCGCGCAGTCCGCCAATTGGCAGCACTTTGCCGCGCAGGGTGATCTCACCGGTCATCGCCACATCTTTCCGCACCTTTCGTCCGGTCAGAGCGGAAATGAGCGCGGTTGCGATGGTGATACCTGCAGACGGACCGTCTTTGGGGATCGCGCCAGCGGGAATATGGACGTGGATGTTGTGCTTGTCGAAGAAGCCCGGCTCGAGGCCGAACTCGCTCGCATGCGCTCGCGCATAGCTGATCGCTGCGCGGCCCGATTCCTGCATCACCTCACCGAGTTGTCCGGTGAGGATCAGATCGCCCTTGCCTTCCATGACCGTGACCTCGATGGACAGCAGGTCTCCGCCCACACTCGTCACGGCTGCCCCGGTCGCGACCCCGACCTCATCATTTTCTTCCGCAAGCCCGAACTCGTACTTCGGGATGCCGAGAAACGCTTCCACGGCCTCGCTATCGATCGTGATGTGCTCGGGCGGATCGTCTCCAGCCAGCTGGCGGGCTGCCTTGCGGCAAAGCGATCCGATCTCGCGCTCGAGATTGCGCACGCCTGACTCGCTGGTGTACTCGCGGATCACGCGCTTGAGCGCATCCTCGGTCAGCGTGAGTTGGTCCTCGGACACACCATGCGACTCCATCGTCTTGGGGACGAGGTAGCGCCTGGCAATTTCCATCTTCTCGACCTCGGTATAACCCGGGACCTCGATCACTTCCATCCGGTCGCGGAGCGCTGGTGGAATCGGTTCCAGCATGTTCGCCGTGGTAATGAAGATCACCTTGGAAAGATCGAAGGGAACCTCCAGGTAGTGATCGGAGAAGGTCGAGTTTTGCTCCGGGTCGAGCACCTCCAGCAGCGCGGAAGACGGATCGCCCCGAAACGCATCGGAACCAACCTTGTCGATCTCGTCCAGCACGATCACCGGGTTGCGGCTCTTGGCATCACGCAGCGCCTTGATAACCCTGCCCGGCATGGCGCCGACATAGGTGCGCCGGTGGCCGCGAATCTCCGCCTCGTCGCGCACACCACCGAGCGACATGCGCACGTAGTTGCGGCCGATTGCCCGCGCGATCGAACGTCCCAGGCTGGTCTTGCCCACACCCGGAGGACCCACGAAGCAGATGATCGGCGTCTTCTGTTTGTCGCCTGCCAGCTTGCGCACGGCGATGTACTCGATGATGCGGTCCTTGACCTTCTCCAGCCCGTAATGGTCGGCTTCGAGAATGTCTTTCGCCTCGTTGAGATCGAGACGGTCCTCGGTTTCGATCGCCCAGGGAAGCTCGATCAGCCACTCGAGATACCCGCGAATGACCCCGATCTCGGGCGAGAAGGGGTGTTGCTGTTCCAGCCGCTCCACCTGGACCAACGCCTTCTGCTTGGTCTCCTCGGGCATGCCGACTTCTTCGATCTTGGCGCGCATCTCGCCGGCCAGCGTTTCTTCCGCGGACCCTTCGCCAAGCTCTTTCTGGATGGCGCGAATTTGTTCGCGCAGGAAGTAGTCGCGCTGCTGCCGGTCCATGCCGGCCTGGGCCTCGGTTGCAATCTGCTGGCGCAAATTGAGCACGTTCAGCCGCTTCTGGATCATGACCGACAAGCGCCGCAAACGCGCAACCGGATCGAGGATCTCCAGCAACTCTTGCCGCTGCGCCGAACTGAACTCCGGTGAAAACGCGATCAAGTCGGCCAGCCAGCCCGGCTCTTCGACGCTGCGCACCATGGCCAGCACTTCTTCTGGAACATTCGGCAACATGGCGATGTAGTGCTCGACCTGCTCCAACACGGCGGACATGGCCGCTTCGGAATCGCTCGAACCAGTGACCGGATCGTCATGGCGCACGACCCGGGCAACCAGATAGGGGTCCTCCTGGATCAGTTCCTTGACGACACCGCGAGCCACTCCCTGGAGAATCACATGCGAAGTGCTGCCCGGGGGCGAGATGCGTTGCCCGACCTCGGCGATGACGCCAACCGTGCAGAGCTCGAACTGCACCCCATCGTCCTGATTCTCCGGGGTCCAGCCGCCCGGCTCGTCACCATCGCCACCGGATGGCAGCTCATGGTCCAGCAGGAGATCGGAAAAGAGCGGCGCGAACTCCGATTCGGCAGTTCCCGGATCGGCGCCTTCCTGCACCATTCGCTCGGTCAGCACCAACACCTGCCGCAGCGGCATGCGCAAGCTGCGGTCGATCACCATCGCCGCTTCGTCATCCTCGATCGGATAGGGAATCGACATGTGCGGCAGCAGAAACGTTTCGTCCACCACCAGCACCGGCAACGCGATCGGCCTCCGGCGCGGTGTCTTGGTCGCGCCCTCACGGACTCGCTTCGGTTTGGAGCGGGGTAGAGAAGCGTCGTCGTTCGGAACGACGGACTCGTCGCTCGCTGTCGTCTTGGATGGCATTGGGGCTTTCCGATGCGTCTAGGCCAACGCTGGAGCCGTGCGTGTTCGTACCAGCGGAGATCGTCAAAGGCGAAAATACGAACGGTCTGCAATGGCGTTGCACGCGCTCGTCCAATCCGCAATTCTAGCCCGATCCGATTCGACCGGGCTAGCATGGAACTCCTCCAATGCCCGGTTTAGCGCAACACCAGTTCAGCGCGGACTCGCCACCATGGGTCCGCTCAGTGCCGGAGCCAAGCGTGCGCGAAGTCGTCGCCAGCGGTTGTGTGGCAGGTCGGGATTCGTCAGACAGACACCAAGCGCGAATTTGCTCGCCGGCGCCGGGCGAAATCCGGCTGACCAAAGAAGACGATCGAACGGCAGCGGATGCCCGGGGCCCTTCGTTTCGATCACACAATGCGATTCGAGACGTTGCCAAAGACCATCCTCGCCGACGAAAGTCAGTCCCTGATCGATTGTCATGCGCCCACTACCATCGGGAAACACGAGCGTGGAGCGGTGATACCACGTGGCAACGCTCGGCTCAAGCTGGCTGGCGACCGCGCGCACCGGCTCAAACGATCGGAGCCATGCGCGGTCGAGTGTCGACAGCGTTTCCATTTCACCGCTCTCGTGCGGAAATCGTGACTTGACCGTGCGACCGCGGACATCGAGCAGCTTGACTTCGAGCTGGCACTCTCCGCTTTCTTCGTATCGCCGGGTGCGCACCTTGAATCGGTCGGGACGCTTACGCAGCGCGCGGAAATACGCCGCATGACGATCGTCGAAATAGCGAGTCGAATATCGAAACGTGCGCCGGCCATCGATCTCGAGGACTCGTGTTCCAGCTTCCAGCCCGTCGAGCAGACTGGCAACGGTGTCGGCCGGAACGATGTACTTGCGGTCACGGCGGGTCAGGAAGGAGGCTGCATCCTGAAGCTGCGGCAACGAAAGTGCGGGAAGCTCGTCAATCGGCGCGAAGGCCATGGGCTCGAAACTGTGCATCACGAAACCACCATGGGGCGAATCTCGACGATCTCGGCTTCGGTCGTCCACACGACCGGCAGCTCATAGCGGACCTCGACTCGGGTGGTGTCGTTCACCAGGTCGATCTGATGCACCGCCACTTGTTTGATATCCGCGTGCAGCAGATTTGCCAGATAGGCGATGAGTTGCTCTTCAGCCACGAACGCCCGGTCGAGCGTCATCAGTCTGATGTGATACCGGCCCAGCAACCGCGGACTATCGGCGAAGGCAAGCGCGCACACGATGACGGCCATCGGGGAAACGGTCAAGATGTGCTGATCGACTCTCGTTCCTCCCAGGAGTCCAAGCGCCAGAGCTGCGAAGTAATAGGAAACTTCCCGCTGGGTGAGCTCGTCCGACCGCAAGCGGATAATCGACAGCACTCCGAATAGCCCGACACCCAGTCCCACCGACGCATCGACCGATGAAAGTACGGTGGCGATCGCGAGAACGCCAGTATTGATCGCGAGATAGGCGACGATCATATCTCGCCGCCGATGCCGCGGGAAATACACCCCAAAGATGAGCACAAGGATCGCCACGAAATTCGCGACGATCGGAATGATCTGCTGAGACACGCGGACCTCCTGCACGTGGAACCGTTCTGGAGGCAATTGAATGTTATGACTTTGTGAAATTCTTGAGACTTCCACCCGCTCTTTTCACAGAAATCTCCCAAATCGCACCCGGACACTCGAAAGGCACATGCGGCAACATACGCCGCTCGATCTGACAACGGACATGGAGGTTCCTGTGCTCCTTTCGATTTCGGAGCCGACGCTGCGTCTGACGCGCCGCTCACTGCTCATCTCATCCGCCTCGGCAGCCGCCTTGCTTGCGTCTCCAGGCTCCCGATTCGGATCATTCGCGCTCGCCGCGCAAGGCTCAGTGGCCACGACCGGGGTCTTCTTCGATGCTGCGGAGCTTCATACGATTTCAGCCACGTTCGATGAAGCCGAATACGACGCCATGATTGCCACCTTCCGGGACACCGGTGACAAGGAATGGATCTCGGCCACCGCTACCATCGACGGTCAGACATACGAAGAGGTTGGATTTCGTCTGAAGGGCAACTCTTCGTTGATGGCTCTGCGCGGCAATGGTGGATTTCAGGCTCCGGACAACGGCCAGAATGCCCAACCCGCCGGCGCCGGCATGACTGAAGACATCATCGGGCCGAGTAGCCCGCTCTCAGCCGACGAGCCTGAAGGTCTTCCGTGGCTCGTGCGACTCGACAAGTTCGTCGATGACCAGAACCTGAATGGGCTGACGGAGTTCGTGATCCGATCCAACAATTCGGCGACCGCGCTCAATGAGGCGTTGGCGCTCGATCTGCTCGCAGCCGCCGGTCTCGCGTCGCAAGCCGCCGCATATGTCAGTTTCAGCGTGAACGAGAGCACTCCCCGCTTGCGCATCGCCATCGAGAACCCGGACGATACGTGGATGGACGCGCACTTCGCAGCCGATGGTCTCCTCTTCAAGTCGGAGTCGGTCGGAAACTGGAGCTACAAGGACGACGACCTCGATGCGTACATGACCGCGTTCGATCTCGAGGCTGGCGGCGGAGATGATGATGCCGAGAACTACGCGCCACTGATCTCATTTCTCGACTTCGTCAACAACAGTGACGACACCACCTTTGCGGCAGGTCTCGCCCAACGACTCGATATCGACGAATTTGCGATCTATCTGGCGATGATGGATCTCGTGCAGAACTTCGATGACATCAATGGTCCAGGCAACAATTCCTACCTCTACTATGACAATGCGACCAGCAAGTTCACCGTGGTCCCATGGGATATGAATCTCGCGTTCAATGGAATGACCGTACAGGGTGGTGAGTTCCGGGGAGGGCCAGGCGGCAATCCCGAAGGCGCCGGTCAAGGTCGACCGAATGTGATCGTCGGCACACCACCCGTGGGCACATCCGGCGGTCCCGGGGGCCAGATGCCGCAACCTCCCGCCGACGGCGATTTCGTTGGAGGAGTTCCTGGGGGCGACATGTCGGGCATGAACAACCCGCTCGTTTCGCGTTGGGAAGCCAATTCCGATTTCGTCGCCTTGCAGAACGAAGCCAAACAACGCCTACACGCTGAACTCTTTGCTGGTGGCGTCGCCACGGACATCTTGGCACGTTGGGTCGAGTTGTTGGAAACTCAGGCAATCGATCTCGTCGAACAAGCGACCATCGAGAGCGAATCTCAACGAGTTCAGGAGCAGATCGACGCCGCATGACCGATGCCCGGCCGCGCATCCTCGTCGTCGACGACGAGGAGAACATTCGCTTTCTGGTGACCACCGCGCTTTCCCTTTCCGGGATGGACACGGTTACCGCGGCGACCGGATTCGAAGCGCTCGACCAGATCTACCGCGAGCGGCCGGACCTCATCGTGCTCGATGTCATGTTGCCGGACCTCGACGGTTTCGCCATTCTGCGACGACTTCGGGATCAGGGGAACCAGACACCGATCATCTTTCTCACCGCGCGCGACCAATCGGCCGATCGGGTCAAGGGACTGAGTGAAGGGGGCGACGACTACATCGTCAAACCCTTCGATGTCGCCGAACTAGTGGCGAGAGTTCAGTTGCGCATGAAACGCGCCGAAAAGTCCGCCGCCAGCCGAAGGCTCCGTTGCGATGATCTCGAAATGGACACTGAACTGCACCAGGTGTTCCGTGGAGGGGAGGAGATCTATCTCTCCCCCACAGAATACAAGCTGCTCCACTATCTCTTGACGAATGTCGGCCGTGTACTCAACCGGAGCCAGATCCTGGAGCATGTCTGGTCCTATGAAGTCGATGTCGATCCGTCCGTGGTCGACACCTACATCAGCTATCTTCGCAAGAAGATCGACCGAGCAGGTCCGAAGCTCATTCACACGGTGCGCGGAGTCGGGTTCACGCTTCGAGTCGAACAGTGAGCCTGCGGGCGCGCCTGCTCATCGTCATAGCGATCCTTCTCTTCACGTATGCCGTGACATCGTTGCTGGTCATTCAGAACCAGCGATCGCTGCTTCTCGAGCAGATCGATCGCCGTCTCAGCTCTGTACCCCCATTCCGCATCGACCAAGGCGACACGATCGACGCTCCAACATCCGCGGGGAGCCCCCCCATGCCGCCGGCCGATTCGTATTCGGATATCTACATTGCGCTCGTCACACCGGACGGCGCCGTCGAGCCGCAAGTCCTCGGATCGCTGCTCTCCGCCGCGCCGGTACTAGATCTGCCAGAAACGGTCGACGAAGCGGGCCCACACTTCGAGACGATCGCTGCGTCCGATTCATCGATGAGCTTCCGGGCCCTGCTGCGGCCCGATCCCGGTGGACAAGGCACGATCATGACTGCGTTGCCGCTGCAGGAACTCGACGACGCCATTGGGCGTCTGGAACGCACCCTGTCCCTGGCCGGCGTGCTGATTGCTGTGGTGCTGGCGGCGCTTTATGTCTGGATCCAGCGACTCGGCATCGCACCGATCACCCGGCTTGCGCAAACAGCCGAAGCCATTACGGCCGGAGATCACAGTCTGCGGGCGCCCGATGTCGATCCGCACACTGAAGCGGGCAAGCTGGGCATCGCTTTCAATCTGATGCTCGATGAACGGGACGAAACCGACGCACGCCTGAAACAGTTCGTGGCGGACGCCTCCCATGAGCTGCGCACACCGCTGACGTCCATGCGTGGGTATCTCGATCTCTATCGCCAGGGCGCGTTCCGGGAAACTGCGCAGATGGACGATATGGTCCGCAGGCTCTCATCGGAAACCAATCGCATGACCGACCTGGTCAAGGACCTGCTCTCCCTCGCGAACCTCGACGAAGGTCGCCCGCTTCGCAATGAACTGGTCGATCTCGGACGTATCCTTCGCGACGCCGCTCAAGACGCTCAGGCGGTGCAACCGGGTCGCCCCATCGCGTCGGACACACCGGAAACTGGACCGATCGTCTGTGCCGATGAAGGATTGATCGTGCAACTGGTGAGCATTCTCACCTCGAATGCGCTACGCCACACCCCCGTGGACGCGGCGATCGTTCTTCGGGTGGCGGCCGAGCCAAGAGGCGCCGTCATCACCATTTCCGACACTGGCCCAGGCCTCGATCCAGAATCCGCCGCTCATGCCTTCGACCGTTTCTGGCGCGGAGAATCCTCGCGCAAACGCGGCGCCGCGGGAGGATCCGGTCTCGGCCTCGCGATCGCCAAGGGGATCGTCGATGCACATCACGGCACGATCTCACTCGATACCTCGCTTGGACAGGGCGCGACCTTCACGATCCATCTACCAGATCGCTATACCGATTGCGATGCGAGCGATGGTTCCACGACGGCTCGCACGGATGAGAATTCGATCACGGACGGATGACGACATTCCATCCATGTTCCGTCTAGTCGGCAGCGGTCTTTGGCAAAGGAGCAAATGATGTCGGAACAACATGAACGGATCACACAGGCCATCGCTGAGATCACGACCCCGCTATTGGCAATGGACGAGGACGCGGTGAGCCGGCTCGCCGATGAAGTGCTCGCTGCCCGGCGGATCGTCCTGTTCGGTATGGGCCGCGAATTGCTCCAGCTCAAGGCGTTCGGCATGCGACTCGTCCATCATGGCTTCGATGCTCACATCGCAGGAGACGTCACCGCGCCCCCGGTGACTCAGGGCGACCTGGTCATCCTGTCGGTCGGTACCGGCGATCTGGATATGCACCGCGCGATGGCGGGACTCGCGCTCAAGTCAGGCGCCCGCCTTGTCGTCCTCACCGCGCAACCGCAGGCGGCGATTCCGCAGATGGCCGATGCCGTCGTGGTCATTCCCGCGCAAACCATGGCCGATGACACCGGCAGCGAATCGATTCTGCCGATGGGCACCGTGTATGAAATCGCGTTGTTGATCTATCTCGACCTGGTGGCCGTCGAGCTTCGCGAGCGAACCGGCCAAACACTGGAAGAGATCCGCGCGCGGCATTCGAATCTCGAATAGCGTGCGGTTCACGGCGCCAGCCGTTCGATCTCCCAGCCGCCGTTCTTGCGCGTGTATTGCACTCGATCGTGCAAGCGACTGGGGCGCCCCTGCCAAAACTCGACTCGCTCCGGAAAAACCCGGAATCCTCCCCAGGTGTCGGGAATATCCACTTCACCCTCGGAGAATCGCTCGGTGAGTTCGGCAATCTCCATCTCAAGCACCTCGCGCGATGCGACCGGCTGGCTCTGCCGGGCAATGTTCGCGGCGATCTGGCTGCCCCGCGGTCGACTTTGGAAGTACGCGATGGCTTCCTCGCGGCTGGTCGGCGTCACCGTTCCTTCGATGCGCACCTGCCGCTCGGTCTCCGGCCAATAAAAAAGCAACGCCGCTCGTGGGTTTTCTTCCAGATCCTGTCCCTTCGGACTGTTGTAGCTGGAAAAGAAGACAAAGCCGTCGGCATCCCAGTGTTTCATGAGCACCACACGCGCGGAGGGGCAGCCGTCTTTGCTCGCGGTGGCAACCGTCATGGCGTTGGGTTCGATCGAGGTGGTGCGCTTCTGTTCCTCATACCAGAGACGGAACTGATCCAGCGGATCTGGCGTGACATCGCTGGGATCGAGCGATGCTCGCACATAGTCCTTTCGCAAGTCGCCCTGATTCATGCTCATTCGGATCGATCCACTCTCACAACGCCCAAATCGCTGCGCATAGTGTCCCAGTCCTGCATGCGCGCATGCAGCACGTCATCCACCGTGAGCCAGCCATTGCCGAACACCCGATTCATCTGCGTTCCAAAGGTCAATGATCCTGCCAGCACCTCACGCGTTCCCCCCTGCGCGACGATCCCACCATCGCCGAGCAAAATCACCCGCGTGGCCACCTGCGCCACCAGCTCGACATCGTGCGTCGCCATCAGGATCGCCACCCCGCGTTCCCGCAACGCGATGAAGTGCTGCGCCAGCTCATGCTTGCGCAGCGCGTCCATTCCCCTGGTCGGCTCATCGAGCAAGACCACGCATGGGTCCCCCGCCAGCGTCACGGCCAACGCGGCCCGTTCCTGCTCACCGGCGCTGAGATCGAGCGGATTCCGCTCCCGCAGTTGGCCAAGCGCAAAGCGTTCGAGCAATGGATCGAGCTCGGTTGCCGAAGCGCCCCGGCTCGCGAGCGCCGCCGAGACATCGTCCGCCACCGTCTCGTGAAAGAGCAGGCTCGCCGCGCGTTGCGGCAAGAAACCGACTCTGCGACCAATCTCCTGCGTGCGCGCCGTTGTTGGGTCGAACCCTGCGATCCGCGCTCTCCCACCAATCATGGGATGCAGCCCCATCAGGGCGCGCAACAGCGTCGACTTCCCGGTGCCATTGCGGCCCATGATGGCCACCAGCTCGCCTGGGCGCACATCGAAAGAAACCTCGTCGAGCACACGGCGTTTGTCGTATCCGATCGAGATCCGGTCGACGGCGATGGCTGGCTCGACGTCCGGGCGTGGATGATCGACCGGCGAAACTGCGGGCTCGAATCCTGTCTCACGCGCCATCCGCCTGGCCGCTTTCACCGTTAGCGGCAGCGGATCCCAACCCTCGATTCGGCCGAGCAACGCCACCGGAGGAACGAGTCGCGGATCGCAACTCCGCAACACTTCGGCCGTGGCTCCGTCGAGATCGAGTCCATCGGGGCGCAGCAGCCGCATCCGATCGGCAAAACCCGCCACCCGCTCCAGCCGTTGCTCGGCCAGCACCACGGTGATGCCGAGCTCTTCATTCAATCGGCGCACCGCATCCAGCACATCTTCAGCGCCAGAGGGGTCGAGCTGGCTGGTCGGCTCGTCGAGCGCCAGAATGCGCGGCTGCAAGGCCAGTGCCGCGGCAATGGCAACCCGTTGCCGTTCGCCCCCTGAAAGCGTGGCGATGCTCCGCCTGCGGATGCGTTCGGCGCCAGTGAGATCGAGCGCTTCCTCGACCCGCCGGCGCATGGCCGGGACCGGGACACCCAGTTGCTCCAACCCGAACGCCACCTCGTCTTCGACCGTGGTCGAGACGGAATGCGCGCCGGGGTCCTGAAAGACGAAGCCGACCGAACGCGCCAGCGCCCTTGTGGGCAACATGCGGGTATCTTCGCCCCGCACCAGCACGCGACCGCCAAACGACCCCCCGGAAAAATGCGGTGTCAACCCGTTCAGGCAGCGAAGGATTGTCGATTTGCCGCTGCCCGATGCTCCCGCAAGGAGAACCAACTCCGATTCCCCGATCTCCCAGTCGAAATCCCGCAGCACCGCACGTTCCGCGTTCGGATAGCGAAACGAAACCGATTCGAAGACGACATCGAGTCCGCCGCTCATGGTTGCGACCGCTCCAACCACAGCAAGGCGATCGCCGGACCGAGCAACCCGAGCAACCCCAGCGCCAGCAAGGGACTCGCCACCGGCCAGGTCAAGGTGGGATACGGTTCGTATCGAGTGGCTTGCGGTTCTGCCAGGACGACCGACATGGCCGCCAGCATCGCCCCAGCGAGCACAACAGAATCAGTCCGTTGCCAGTGCAGTTGTCGATATCGAGTCCGCTGATGACCGGTCGAACGGCCGAATCGATAGGCGGCAAACAGCAACGCTCCGGCCCCAAGAGCGCAGGCAAGCGAGACCACGGTTTCACCCACCGCAAAGAGATACGCCGCCACACAGATCAGCGCCAGCGCCACGGCGGGCGCCAATCGCAACCAGGGTGCCCGTTGCCGGACGGGCGCGCCACCAAAACCACGTGATTCCAACAGCTCGGACATGGTCACCGCTCGTTCGATTCCGCCGGCGAGAAGCAGAGGACCAAGATTCAGGTAGTCGCGCGGCCCCTTGAGCTCCTGTCCCCGAATCGCTTGCGCGTCCACGATCTCACGATACGTGGCAATCATCTGCGGGAAGAACGAGAACGCGACCGAACCGGCCACGCCTGCCCCGACCAACGACTGGGGCAGCATCCGCAGGACAGCGCTCCAATCCAGCACTGCCGCCAGGGTGACCCCGATGAGAACCAGCGTCAGCACCGCCAGACCGCTGAGCAGTCCAAAAACGATCGAGTTCACCGTCAAGTCCCCATCGATCAGGGGCACCCAATCCGGGATCGTGCCGAACACGCGATCGCCCACCCGTACCGTCAGGAGATTGAAGAACACAGCGATCGCCCCGAACACGATCCCCATTCGGATCACCCAGCCCCAACCAGCGCGGCTCTCGGGTGGCAATGTCTCGCGCACAGCAACCACGGCCAGCAGAACAGATAGCAGCGCGAAGGGGTTGCGCCCCATCAATGGGACCAGCATCGCTGCTGCCGCCCAGCAGAGCCACGCTCGTGGATCGATGACGACACGGCTCACGCGGCGCCTCGCTGACGCGCCCGCAGACCCACCGTGAAGAGCGCCACTGCTCCCAGCACACCGATCACCGCGACGTATGACCGCTGTTCCACATCCGATACGTCCGCGCGATCGACGAGATTGCCATTGGCGTCGTACCGCGCGAAATGCGCCTCACCAGGCGCTTCGAGCGCTCCGGCCAGCGCCGGAATGTCCTCGATGTCGACGTCGGGCAGCAACGATTCATCAGGAGTCCACGACCATCCGTCGATTCCTCCCGGTTCGACCTTGGTCGCACTTCCTCCGAGTGGCGACGCTACCCAATTCCCGTCGTGATCGGCCTGAAAGTAGCGCCAGTAAGGGGAATTCCGGTCGCCGGTCTGGCACAACCGAGAGCGGCAGGAGTCGATATCGCAGCCCGTCTCTGCGATTTGGCAAACGCCTTCCCCAAGCCCGCCAAACCCGATGGCGACGAGCGACACCCCCGACCTTCGCAGCAGCTCGATCCCGGAAACTGGTTCCTCGAGCGGCACATAGGCATACGTCACCGTGCCATCGCCGGGGCGGATGACGATGCCTGCATAGTCTGGCGACTCCTGTGCAGCAGTCGCTTCGAAGAGGCCGAGAACCCCGAACAGCACGACGAGAAGCCAGATCCTCGATCCGGCTCCTCGCCACGTCAGGCGCTGAGCGCCTTGGCTACGTGCTGCCCCATTCTTCAGGGTGGTGGGCTGCTGCCGCCCCTGCATGCCGCTACCCGGCCGGAGTCGCCTCCGGCGTCGCCAGCACGGCCAGCTTCACCGGCAATGGGAACGCAACCCCCGCCACCGCTGGAATGGCCTGGGCTGTCGCGAACTGGTTGTCATCCGGCACTGAGCGCATATACGCGAACGCGCCACTCTCGTTCTGCATATCGAGCAGCGCGCCGAGCGCCTCGTCCAGCGCATCGGCCAGCGCCGGATCGCCACTCGCAATGAATGCCTGCAGCACCAGCGCGGTCGAATTCGCGTCCGACTCGGCGCCCGGTTGATAGGGATAGCCGCCGTCGTCGTTCGTCGCGCCAGCAAGGTACGCCAGACCGCGGTCCACCATTTCGTCGTGCACGCCGGCCGCGATCAAACCCATCACCATCTGAGCCGTAGTGTTGGTATCCCCTGCCCCTGCGGTGGTCGAACCGTCGAAGGCCCAGGAACCGTCCTCGATCTGGCTGTCCCGTGCCGCCTGAATTGCCGTATCGGGCACCGGCTCGCCAGTCGCCACCAGGGCCTGCAACCCAAGCGCATGGTCATACGGACCGAGGCCGATCATGCCCAACCCGGCCGCTACGATCACAATGGACATCGGGTCGACATTGTCGATATTGTGCGGATCCATACCGGCCGCAACCAACGCCATCGAGAGCTTCGCTGCCGCCCCCGGGCTGAACTGCGCGTACACAAGCGCCTGCGACTCCAGGTACTTCATTGCCGTTTCGAGATCGATATCGATGCCCACCTGCTGCGCGGACGCGAGCGCCAACACGGCATCGACCGTGGCCCCCGGATCGCTCTCTCCGGAAAAGCCGATGAAGCCGCCATCTTCAGCTTGCTGGGCCAGTAACCACTGAACCGCCGCCTCGACCGATTGCGTGTTGTCCTGCGCGGAAACTGGCGCGGCAAACGCAGACAGCACCAACGCGACCAGCAACACACCGGTCGCGGTCAGGCGGCGAATTTGCCTGGCAACAAAAAACCGCTCTTGCGAGCGGTGGATCGAATTTACGGGAACGTCTGAGTCGAATGACTCGGTGCGCGCCGTTTGCATTCCGTCCTCCCTCTCCTTCACGAAGGGCGCCGGAGCGAAATCGGGCAGGAAACCTGGCTCCGCCGGGCAGAACAACTACCTGGCGATACAGTTGCGGATCAGCGCCGGCATCTCACCGGCTTCCCCCTGCTGCGCTCGCGAAGAGCGCCCCGACTCGCACGGACCAGATTGTTAAAGCGCCGTCCATCGGCGACCTTTGCAGTATCCTCCGCCAAACTCACCTCGTCAAATCCCGGATCGCCGCTGACCGTGAAGCGCCGGATCGTGCGATAAATCAGCGAGATCGGCAAGGAGCCCCTGTTTCGTGGACTGGACGCAAGCAATCGAGCTCAGCATCGTCGCGGCCGGGGCCGCGGTGCTGGGTTCCATGCTCGGTCTGGGCGGCGGCGTCTTCCTGGTGCCCATCTTCACGCTCTTTTTCGGCATCGATCCCAAGCTGGCCATTGGCGCCAGCGCGGTGGCCGTCGTGACCAACTCGGTCGTTGGCTCGACCGTACACCTGAACTCCCGCTTCACGAATCTTCGGCTCGCTATGCTGCTGCAGGTGCCCACCGCCGCCGGCGCGCTCGTCGGAGCGCTCCTCGCGGTGCGCGCTCCGGACCGGATTCTCAATGCGCTGTTCGGGGCGGTCCTGACCTATGCAGCGGTCTCCATGTTCCTGCGCCGCAAGACCTCGCATGTCGACACCAGCGCCGATCCTGACCCAATGCTGCTGGGAGACACGTTTTTCGATCCGGCAACACAGCGGGAAGTCACCTATGTGCCTCGACAGGTCTACAAAGGCATGGGGATCAGCGGGCTTGCCGGCATGATCTCCGGCATGCTCGGCGTGGGGGGCGGGGTGATCCAGGTTCCCGCCATGAATCTGATCATGTCTATTCCCGTCAAAGCCGCCGCTGGCACGAGCGCGCTGATGGTCGGTATCACCGCGGTGGCAACATCGTTCGTCTTCTATTCCGACAACAAGATCGACCCGCACGTCGTACTGCCAGCCATGATTGGCATCATCGCGGGAGCGCAGATCGGCTCGCGCCTCACTCGCAAGGTGCGCACCGACCGCCTGATCATCGTTTTCGTGGTCGTCTTGCTCTATCTTGGAATGCGCCTCATTCTCGAAGCGCTGAACATCGAACTACCGAGTATTCGCTGATGACCGAGCAGCAGATTCCACGCGAAGACCTCATCTATCACAGCGCCGCCAAGGTGTTGCGCTATGGCTTTCTCATCTCCGCTGTGACGCTGGTGCTGGGCGCCGCCTGGTCGATCGTCGACCGGCACCCGCTGTCGACCGATGTCCTTCCGTTCCAGGACATTCCCGGAGCGCTGGCCGATGGCAATCCGTCGTCGCTGATCGATCTGGGCATCCTCTTGATGATGCTGACCCCGGTAGTGACGGTGCTCGTGATTGCCGTGGATTTCTTTCGTCTTGGCGAGCGCAAGTTCGTCACGTTGTCGCTGGGGGTGCTCGCCATCTTGATCACCTCCATCGTCATCTCATTGCTCAAATGAACATCGGAGTCGTCATCGCCATGTCGAGCGAGCGGGTGCAGCTCGACCCGCACGCAACGTCGCAGGTCACCGAGCAGCATGGGCCCTGGCGGGTCGACCGCTATGCCATTGGAGGACATGACGTCGTCGCCGTCACCTCCGGTATCGGCATGGCGAATGCCGCCGCAGGAACCGAATTCCTGATTCAAACCGAACACCCAGCGGCAATCGCGAACTTCGGCTGCGCGGGCGCGCACCGGCGCGATCTGCTCCCCGGCGATGTCATCATCGCAACCGAGGTCATCAATCACGCCCTGATGCAGGTCCTGCCCGATGGCAGCGAACGCTACACCGGCTATGCCACCGAATCCGAAGGTGAGCACCAGCACGGACTCGAGTTGAAACCCGATCCCAAACTGGTCGAGTTGGCCCAACAGGCCGCCGCGGCAAACTCACCGGAGCCCTGGCCACAGGAGCTCTACTGGCCTGCGTCCATGCCATACCGCTTGCCAAACGTCTATCTCGGACCAGTTGTTTCTGCCGACACATGGACCCAGGCGCATTCCCGGCTGGACATCCTGCACGACCGGCACGGTTCGCTCTGCGAAGAGATGGAAGCCGCCGCCGTCGGCCGTATCGCCGGATTGCACGGGATACCGACACTGTTCATCAAGGACATCTCGAACAACGAGTACCTGCGCGAGAGCGATCTGCAGGAGTTCTCTGACTTCCCGGTCGCCGAGGTTGGCAAGCGGGCTGCCGCGCTGCTCGCTCACACCATCGCGCTCCTCTAGCCCGGGCTTTTCGTATTCTCCGGTCACGCCCATTTCCTCACGTCGTCGCAGCCCTCCGTGCCTACCAACTTCCTCCTCACGCAGGCGCAGCCCTCCGTGCCTACCAACTTCCTCCTCACGTAGTCGCAGGCCTCTGTGCCTGCAGTCTGGCGCCAGGAGCAGCCACGGAGGGCTGCGGCTACGAGGTTTGGGGACAGGAGCCAGGAGCAGCAACTGAACAATCCGGCTGCCCAGACGCTTCGCTCCACGGAGGGCTGCCACTACGGGGTTTGGGGACAGTAGGAATCCAATCTGAACAATCCGGGCTGCCCAGACGCTTCGCTCTCAGAACTCCGTAGGCGCAGGCCTCTGTGCCCGCCAACCTCTTCCTCACGTAGTCGCAGGCCTCTGTGCCTGCTGACTGGCGGGAGCAGCCACGGAGGCTGCGGCTACAGGTTTGGGGACAGGAGCCAGGAGCAGCCACGGAGGGCTGCCACTACGGGGTTTGGGGACAGAAGGAATCCAATCTGAACATTCCGGGCTGCCCGGACGCTTCGCTCTCAGAATTCCGTAGGCGCAGGCCTCTGTGCCTGCCAATTTCGGCGAGAGGAGGCACGGAAGCCTACGGCTTCAAGTGGGCAGTGTGGGCGAGTGAACAGGTGACGAACTACAGGTAATCGAGCAGCCGCACCACCATGCGCTTCTCTGTCGGCACAATTTCCAGCACCGCTGTATCCGTGTTCGGCAGCAGGATATCCGGTCCGCTCTCCGGCCGAATGACGAAAACATCGCGCGAACCTGTCTCGATCAGATCGACAGTGGTGCCGATCTTCTGACCCGCCTCGTCGAATGCGGTCAACCCAATGAGCTGGTAGAGCAGGAACTCTCCCGCTTCCGGTGGAATCGCATCTCTGCCGGAAATGCGGATCGCCTGTCCCCGCAACTCGGCTCCTTCCTCCGGGGTCGTGATACCCCGCAGCTTGAGCAGCCAGTTCCCGGAATGGAACCGGGCATTCTGAACCTTGCGCGGTCGGGATTCTTCGCCGACGTAGACCGACGAGAGCGCTTCGAACTGCTCAGGTACGTCCGTCACCGGGCGGACCTTCAACTCGCCGACGACGCCGTGCGTGCCGACGATGATGCCGATCGTGAGAAACACACGATCGAGCGGCGTATCCGGTTCGGGTCCAGCGCTGTCGATGAGCGGTCCAGAGGGAGGCGGTGGCCGCCGTCGCGGAGCCCTGGAGGGCGCAGATTGCGCCGCCGCGGGTGAAGGGTCACGCTTCGGACGCACGGCAACCGGCGCCGCCCGGCGACGAGGTGTGCCCGGAGTGCTGGAACTATCCTTCGATGTCGAGGCTGGCACGGACGTTGTTGCGCGATCCGGTAATCATGACCAGCGTGCGCATCGCCTTGGCGATACGGCCCTGGCGGCCGATCACCCGGCCCATCGCCTCTTCCTTTACCTTCAGGGTCACATGCACCGAACCCCCGCGGCGTTCAGAGATGACCTCGAAATCGTCCGGAGAATCGACGAGCTCGCCCGCGATGTACTCGATGAGACCCTGAAGCTGCTGCTCGGGGGTTACAGCCGACATAATGCGCTCCGACGGTGAAGAACGAATACGTGTGAAAACGGGCGGCTCTCGCCGCCCGTGGAAGCCTTAGCTTGCGGCTGGCTTGGCGTGCTGGGCAGCGCGCTCGGCCTTGTCATCCGGGATGAGCCCCAGGTTGCGCAGCAGAATGTGCACGGTCTCGGTCGGCTGAGCGCCAACGCTAAGCCAGTACGCGGCGCGTTCCTCGTTCACCTTGAGGGTGGCCGGCTCGGTCAGCGGGTCATAGAACCCGATCTGCTCGATGATGCGGCCGTCGCGCTTCGAGCGGCTGTCGGCCGCCACGATGCGATAGCTCGGGCGCTTCTTGGCTCCCATGCGGCGAAGACGAAGTTTGATCACGAACGACTCCAGTTCGAATATCGAAAAGCTCAACAAACTCAAAGGAGGCTCGTCCGAAGACCGTGGCAGTAAACACGTGATGAGGCGAGCACAACCAAAACGCACCGCTTCCGCAGTGCGAACCGGGCAATTCTGACATGAAGGAGCAGAAGGGTCAACTTGCAGGGACAGCAGCCTCGCGTAGGGCAATACGAGATGTTCACGCGCGCCTGAACGCGCGCGGTATCTGACCCGGAGCTTCTACAATGCCCGCATGATCCTCATCGGTGTCGAAGCTGGTTCCACCTCGGTCCGCGCGACCGCGTTCGACGAACGCGGCCAGATCGTGTCGGCTGCCGCGCGTGCGCTCACCCCCATCTCGCCCCATCCGGGGTGGGCCGAGCTCGAACAGTCCGCAGTGTTCGCTGCCGTCGGCCAGGCAATTCAGGAACTGAAACCGAATCTCCCCGAAACACCCGAGCTGCTCTGCCTGACCGCCCCAGCCGACGGTCTCTGGCTCCTGGAGCGAGACGGCGCCCCGGCGCGGCATGCCATTCTGTCCACCGACCGACGAGCAAGCCCGTATACCCAGGAGTGGGCGGGCACCGGAATTCTCGCTGGAGTCTTTCGTCGCGCAGGATACGCGCTTGCGCCCCAAACGCAGGCCGCGCTCTTGCGGTGGCTCATCGATCACGAACCAGCATCCATCGAGCGATCCGCGACCGCGTTCTCCTATAAAGACGCGCTTCTCTTTCGGCTGACCGGCGCCCGGGCCACCGATATCACCGACGCGTCGGCGCCGTTTCTCGACATCCGCTCGCGCGTCTACGACGAAGAGCTCATCGATCTGCTCCGGCTTCGGACAGTGCGGGCGATCCTGCCGGAACTCGATGTCGCCACTGGTTCGCTTTGGCCCTTGAGCAATGCGGGCGCGGATCTGACCGGGCTCCCAGCTGGCCTGGCAGTGCATGCGGCGCCATTCGACGCGATCGCGGTCGGTCTGGCCGCCGGTTTGCAGGGCACCGGTGACGCGTTCATCATCCTGGGACCGCAACTGCTCACCGGCGTGCAGATCGAGCGCCTGGAATTGAACGGTTCCCCCGCCGGACGCACCGTCTGCTTGCCACGGTATGACCGCTGGATTCGGCTGTTGACGTCGGCCAGCGGAATGACACTGCTCGACTGGCTACTGCCGCTGGTATCCGTCACCTATGCCGGACTCGACGCAGTTTTGAAACGTACGCCACCGGGATCCAATGGTGCGTCGATCATCCCGTCCTTCTCCGAGGGGGGCGAAACAGCGCCATATCTCGACTCCGCCGCGCGCGGTGTCATCGCCGGGCTATCGACCGCAACCACCAAAGACGACCTCGCTCGCGCGTCATGCGAAGCCCTGGCGCTCCAGGCGCGTGCTTGCATCGCTTCGTCTGAACTGCCGCTTGGCGTGGTCACCCTCACCGGTGGCGGCTCGCGTGCTCCTGCCTTTCGCCAGCTCCTGGCCGACGTCCTCGGCGTTCCACTCCATATCGCGCCACAACCAGAAACTGCCGCCCGCGGCGCGGTGATCGCCGGAATGCTTGCTGCCGAGATTCCCTACGATCACGTCGCCTGGACCGCTCCAACCGCCGAAGTCACCCCAGATCCCGCAACCGTCGCTATCTACAACGACCTCTACGCCCGCTACGCCGCCGAACAGCTCGCGATCCGAACCCGGAGCTGACGACGTCTCTCCTCACCCCTCGTTCCGCGGCTGTCCATATCCCGCATTGAACCGCTCGGTCATTTCATCGATGAGTTCTTCCGGCACCAGGTTGGGCTCGCGGCCGCCATTTGCGGCCAACGCCTGAACATAGACCTCAGCCGCTTCCTCGACCAGCATCGAATAGAGCAACGCCTGATCGAAACTCTGCCCAAAGGTAATCAGCCCATGGTTGCGCATGATGACCGCGCGGGACGCAGGCGTCATCACCTCGACAACACTCAGACCGATATCATCGAGCGCGGTCAACCCATAGCGCGTCACTGGCACGCGCGCGCCAACCACAAGGGATGTCTCAGTAAGAATCGGTGGAAGGTAGGACCGAATCGTGCTCACCACCGTCGCGTAGTGCGAATGGGTATGCACGATGGCATCGACATGATCGAATTGCCGCATCACCATGGTGTGCATCGGCGTCTCGGAACTCGGCCGGCGGCGCCCCTCGACGATGTTGCCGTCCAGGTCGACGATCACCACATCCTCGATCGTCGTTTCCGGATACGGGATCCCGCTGGGCGAAATCGCGATCAATCCGGTCGCGCGGTCGCGCTCGCTGAAATTGCCGGCCGTGCCATGCACGATGCCCCGCCGCAACGCCTCCATCCCGGTTTCGACGATCCTGCGCCGCTGCGCCTCGAGCAACATCTCCGTCCCTCCGCCTGAGCTTGCGCTAAACCCGCGCATTGTGACCCATCGACGACAACTGCAGCGCGGGTACTGGTTTGCACTGCCCCTGATGCCGGGATAGGATTATCCCAGCGGTTGACGCCTCGCGGCGCAACAGACGCTCCTGTTCCAGTGAAACGAGCCGGCCCGTGGCCCATGCCCGAATCGTATCAGTCGCCATGACCGTCATCGGTCTGTTGCTGGTCGGGGCTGCAGCCGTCGCCGATCTGAGTCCGATCGTGACGCTGACCGGCATGCTCCTCTTCGTGGCGGGAACGGTGAAGATCGCCATGATCGCGATCTGGAAGTCGTTCTTTTCGATCCCCGTCGATGCCCCCGCCCAATCCGATGGACCGCCGCCTGCTGGCGGACCGAAGTAAGGGAAGGTGTGAGCGATGGCGAGTCCGTATAACGACGATGCGAAACAACGGGCCAATCGCGCCCGTCAGGTGATTTCCGGCAGCGATATTCGCCCGCCGAGCCCCTCTGCGCCCTACCCTGGCGCTCCTCAGCGCTATGTCTCCTATGAAGAAGAGGGGCCGATGTCGAGCCCGCAGTGGATCTACCTTGGGATCCTTGCCGCGCTGCTCGCATTGGCGATCATTCTCTACCTCGTCTTCGGTGGCGGCGTTTCCAGTGTCTTCTTCTTCCTGCTCGCGCTGGCGCTCTTCTGCGGCTGGTTCGTCTTCTGACACAGAAACCGATGTCCGATCCGTCTGCCATCGACTGGAGCGCGATCCCGGTCGAGCATCCGCTCGCCGGCATCACCCGACAGACCATCCACGGCGAGAATCAGACGCTGGTGCGCTATGTCTACCAGCCCGGATCGGTCTTTCCCGTTCATCAGCACCCCGAGGAACAGATCACCATCATTCTTGGCGGCTCGATCGACTTCACGGTCGACGGCGCGCCGCTCACGCTGTCGGCAGGTGATGTCGCGCTTATCCCGGCCAACGTTCCGCACGGCGCAACGGTGACCGGGCGCGAAATCGTCGAGACTTTGAATACAATGGCGCCACGACGGGTTTCGGCTCCCATGGGCCGCGCGGAGAATGAGGGCAGCGCGTGAGCGAAGACGATTCCAGACGACGGCTGCGCCTCGTGCGTCCGGGCGAAGAACCTCCAGCCACTGCCGCCGCGCCGCCGCCAGCCGCTCGGCCGGGCATGCCCTTTCCCTATCCACCCGGCATCTTCGCAAACATGTTCGATCTCACCGGGAAGACCGCGCTCATCGTCGGCGGCGGAGGCGGCCTCGCGCGCGCGATCGCCAGCGCCATGGCGGACTTCGGCGCGCGCATCGCCATTGCCGATCTCAATCTGGACAATGCGGAGATAACCGCCGCGGCGTGTGACCGACCGGGTATGGACGCGATGGCCGCGATGCTCGATGTCACCGACCCGGACATGGTCGAAGACGTCATTTCACAGATCGACGAACTCACCGGCGGGATCGATATCCTGCTGAACGGCGCCGGGATCACCATTCGCAAGCCAGCGGTCGACTTCACCCCGGAAGACTGGATGGCAGTGATCAACACCAATCTTTCCGGCGTCTTTTATGTCACGCAGGCAGTTGGCCGCGGCATGATTCAACGGGGATATGGCCGGATTCTCTCGATCGGGTCGGTCTCCAGCCTGCTCGGCCACCCGGAGAACGCGCCCTATGCAGCCGCAAAGGGCGGAATCGCGATCATGACCAAATCCTTCGCCACCGAATGGGCTCCCTTTGGGTGACCGTGAATGCCATCGGACCGGCGTACACCCAGACCGAACTCACCCGCAACATCCTGGCCGATCCGCAAGTCCAGGCCAAACTCGTCAGCCGAATCCCCACCGGCCGCTTCGGTTTGCCCGAAGACCTGGTCGGAGCCTCGGTCTTCCTCTGCTCAGAGTCGGCCCGGTTCGTCACCGGACAAACCCTCTATATCGACGGCGGCTTCACCGCCGATTGACCCCGGATGCCGGGCTGCTCCCACCAGGAGATTCCTCGACAAGCTCGGAATGACGGAAGCCTGGTCATCCCGACCGCCCCTTCCGTCATCCCGACCGAAGCGGAGGGATCTCTCTATCGTTCCCACACAACCGCGCGTCCTTCCCGGATGCCAAGCTGCGCGCACCAAGAGATTCCTCGGCAAGCTCGGAATGACGAGGATCGCGTCACTCCCATTGCACGATGAGCGCATTCACCGGCATGCGGGCGCGACGCACCGGATCCTTTGCGGCCTTCCCCACCGGCAACAAGGCATGCGGGATCAACTTTGGGTCCAACCCCAGAAAACCCGCCACGACATCGGGACAAAAGAGCGGCGCGCACATCCAGCCAGCATCGAATCCGGACGCGTAGACCGACAACAGGAAGTTCTGGATCGCGGACCCAATACTCTGGATCGCCATGATTCGTTCCGCTTCCTGCCGGTCTGGATCGGGATAGACATCGAGATCCGCGAGGTAAAGGCATGGAATCACCAGCACCGGCGCCTCGATCAAACGCTGCTTGCTCTTCTCCAACCGGATACGCACGATCTCCTCATCCTGCCCGTCGAGCCGCAGTTGCTCATCCCAGGTTGCGGCCATCGCCTCGGCCAGCCCGCGCCGCCGTTCGGGAGCTTCCACCACTGCAAATCGCCACGGCTGCCGCCCGTGGGGAGACGGCGCCCAACCAGCAGCCGCGATGGCATCACGCACGACGGTGGATGGCACCGGGTCGGACAAGAACGCCCGCACCGACCGCCGTCCGCGAATCACGGTCCCGAGTTCTTGCTCCCGCTCGCTCACATTCGCTCCAACGTCCTGTTCTGAGCACAAGCTCCCGGCGAGATCGATCAACCGCGATACGTGGCGATCAGATACTCATCTGCCCGCGGCGACCAAGGGGGCGTACCCTCGGCCACACCGTAGATCGCGGTCAGGTCATAGAGATAGATCGCGGCTGGATTGTCGTGCATCTCCTTGCCCAGTTCCCTACCGATCGAAGCGCGCAGCGCTGGATCGGGCTCGTTGGCAAACCGGTCGATGAGTTCCTGTGTCGTGGGATCATCGAATCGGGAGAGAAACCCGGTGTTGGAAAACATCAAACTCAGCAGCGTGTAGGGATCGAACAACGGACGCCACGAAATCAGGCGCAAGTCGGCGGCATCGGCGGCCGCGCCACTCCATTGATCGGGCGCATTGAAGACTGCCAGTTCCTTTTGCGTGACCTCGACCTCGATGCCGACTTCCCCCAGCATCCCGGCAACCGCCTGCGCAATATCCAGGCGCTCGGTGGCGGAAACATCCATCGTGGTCGAAAAACCGTCGGGATACCCGGCAGCCGCCAGCAGCTCCTTCGCCATGTCGGGATCGTAGGCATAGGGTGACAGATTCGCGTCATAACCCATGCTGCTCGGCACGAAGACATTCGCCAGTGGCGCGCCATTCCCACCAAGCAATGCGTCGACAATGGCCGGCACATCCACCGCGAAGTTCAGCGCCGCACGCACTTGCGGATCGGTGAACGGTTCGACCGTATTCGGCACGCGCACGAAAACGCTCCCCGAAACCTGCTGCGCAATCACCTGTTGGCCGCCGTCTTCGACCGCGCTCACCTGATCGACCGGCACACCCTGCACGAGCTGCGCGTTCCCTGACAGCAGATCGGCCACCCGCGTCGTGGCGTCCGGCACGAAGCGATAGGCCACCGCATCGGCAATCGGAACGCCTTTGGGGCTGTCGGTGAAGTAGTGCTCGTTGGCAGTGAGCGCGATCTCCTCGCCTGCCGACCACCCGCCGAACACATACGGTCCGGTTCCGACCGGGTTGCGGGCAAAGTCATTGCTGGCCGCATACTCCGGCGGCAGCACGGCCAACCAGGCGGCTACTTGCGCTGGCAACCAGGGAGCCGGCTGCGAGAGCGTCAACTCGAAGTTGAGTTCGTCGATTTCGGTCAACGATTCGATGACGGCGAAGTTCGCGCGCACCTGCGACGCGGTTTCCTCCGCGGTCAGATGCTCGAGCGAGAACTTCACCGCGGCGCTGGTCAACGGCTCGCCATTGTGGAAGGTGATGCCGGGTCGCAGCGTGACAGCGATGGTCGTTGGCGAGGTCCATTCCCATCGCTCGGCCAGCAACAGCTCCAGATTGCCATCATTGTCGAATTGCAGCAGCGAGTCGTACACCGAATGCACGATCGACCATCCAGTCGGTGCATAGGTAAGGGCTGGGTCGAGGGTGTCCGGCTCCGAGCTGAGGTCGATGGTCAGCGAGGCCGACCGGGCAATGGCTGAGGCTTCCGGGGTTTGCGCCGACACGCGGGTTTGCGTGAGCACGGCCGCTCCCAGCCCCATTCCCAGCGCCCCGAGCAACTGTCGCCGGTTCAGGTTCCAATCGTCGACTGTTCGTATCCAATGTTCACCCATAGTTCGTTCCTTTCGTCGATTACAAAAGCGGCGCCGCCTGCCGCGTTCCAAACCATTCGCCGATCAAATGAAATCCAAGTACGGCTAGCGCGATGAAGCACCCTGGCACGACCGGCACCCACCAGGCGGTGAGCATCGTTTCGCGTCCATCGGCCACCATGCGTCCCCAGGTGATAGCGTCGACTGGCATCCCCAGACCGAGATAGCTCAACGCCGCCTCGAACAGGATCACCGCCGCCATCTGCTGCGTCGCCAGGACCGCGACCGTGCCGGCCAGGTTCGGAAGCACGTGCCGCCGAATAATCCAGAGTCGGCTCCCGCCGATCGATCGGCTCGCTTCGACAAACTGCGTCTGACCCAACGCACGCGCTTGCAACCGCACAACGCGCTGATACGCAACCCATCCGGTCGAAAGCAGCACCAGGAAGACCAGTAAAAAACCAGGGTCGAACAATGCGGACGCCGCAATGGCAACCACCACCACCGGCAGCGCGATCTGGACATCGACCATGAATCCAATCACGCGGTCGATGCGCCCAGGTCGTAGTCCGCCCAGCAGACCGAGCAGTGTGCCGATGACGAGGGATGCGAGCGAGACCGCCACTGACAAGAACAGCGTGATCCGGCAACCGGCAAGCACGCGCGCCAATTGGTCACGTCCGAGTTGATCGGTTCCCAACGGATGCTCCCAGGTTCCCCCGAAGAAAGCCAGAGGCGCGAGCCGATCGCGCAATACCTGTTTGTCTGGGTCGCCTGCAACCATCGGTCCGAACAATGCCAGGATCGTCAACAGCGCAACGATCGCGAGTCCAACCCAGGCTCCCGCCGGATAGCGCGGCAGCGCGCGCCTCCGCCTGGGTTCGTCCGCCGCGACGGGAGCGTCGGATCGCGCGAACGCCGGCCGCATGGCATTGGTGGGCATCATTGGAATGCCCCCGAGACCGCCGCTTCCCGCAAGCGAGGATCGACTGCCAGGGCAACAGCATCGGCCGCGAGATTCGCCAGCACGATCAGCACGGCAACCACTGCCACGAACGCCTGAATGACCGGCAGGTCCCGGCTGGCGACCGATTGCATCGCGAGTTGTCCAATGCCCGGCCAGGCGAAGACGACTTCGACCGCAATCGCCCCGGCAACCAGGAATCCGCCAACGAGTCCCGCATAGGCGATCGTCGGCAACAACGCGTTTCGCGCGATATGCCGCCAAAGCACAGCTCTCCCCGGAAGACCTTTCGCGTTCGCCGTGCGCACATAGTCCGCACGCGCCACATCCGCCACCGATACCCGCACGATGCGCATCAGGGTTGCGGTGGGGAACGCGGCCAGCGCCAACGCTGGCAAGATCAGTGAGTCGAAACCACTCCGGCCAGACGATGGCAACCATCCAAGCCGCACGCTGAACAACAGGATCAACACCGTGCCCAGCCAAAAGGCGGGAAACGCTTGTCCCAGCACGCCGACACCGCTGGCCAACCAGCCGATCGGGCGACTGCTGCGCGATCCCGCCAGCACTCCAAGCGGAATCGCGATGATGAGCGAAAGGAGGAATGCCGTGCCGGTCAGAACCAATGTCGCGCCGAGGCGTTCCAGCACCAACGCCATGGCCGGTTGCTGCGTGCGCCATGAAGTCCCGAAATCGCCCACGGCCGCATGCCGCATGTAGTCGAGATACTGCTCCGGCAGCGACTCGTCCAGCCCGAACTTGGCGCGCAGCGCGGCTACATCGGCCGGATCGCTCCCGGGCGGAATCAACGCATCGGCCGGGTCGCCGGAAAGCTGCAACATCAGGAAGACGATGCTCATGGCAGTCGCCACCACGAGCACCGTGTACAGGATTCGAGTTGCAAGCGATCGCGCCATCTGCGAGCGATTCCATTGGGCGTCGAATGGCATATCCATTCGCGCTGGCATACGACGATGCCTTCGGAATCGCCACGCGCGCCTTCGGCCATCCGCGGGGCAACAAAAACGCCCGCAACGGCTGGCCGTCGGGCGTGGAACGATTTCAAGGGATTCGCAATACCGAGCCAGGCGGACCGCCGGCTCGCAATTGCGCCTTCTCCCATCCGGACTCTACCGTCGGCTCCGGAATTTCACCGGATCGTGCAACTGGTGCAACCAGCCGCTCGCGGGCTTTCACCGCCGGTCGGGACTTGGCCGTCATAGCACGCGGCCTCACCCAAACCCCGAAGGCTTATTTCTCGTAAGTCTATCGCACGATCCTGCGAAACGCTAGAGGGCTATGCTCGGTGCGCGACTTCTGGAGCTCGAGTCGACTTGCTACCGTTCCAATAGATTCGAGACCAGAATTCTGTGCGCGCCCGTCGTCGCCATCCCAACTGTCTCGATCAATCTGCCCATCGTGCACATGCGGCCCCGTATGATTGATCCCAGACTGTTCGTCGAACGCGCAGGTGTCGACTTGACCGATGACCCAATCGATCGCCGCTCGCATCGCTGAGAACCGTGCCCGCTCGCTTGCCGGGCGCGACTCCGAACGCATGCGACTGGCGGCCATGTGCGCTCCGGGCCATGCGCCAGTCTGGTTCCTGCACGGCATCACAGGCATCGGGAAAACGACCCTCGCTCGAGTCGCGGCGGACGATCTGAGGACTTCGGGCGCGAGGGTTGTTTGGATCGACTGCCGATCGATACCGCCGACTCGGGCTGCCTTCGCCGATGCTGTCTCCGCGCTGCTTGGGGTCGACGCCACCGACACTGCCAGCTTGTCTGCGCACGTCATGCAGAGCGAGCAACCGGTGGTGTTGATACTCGACGAATTCGAGTCTTTTCGCTTGCTGGAGACGTGGCTGCGTCAGGAGTTCGTTCCCACGCTGCCAGAAACGGCGCGCATTGTGTTTGTGAGTCAACTCCCACCTTCCATCGGTTGGACCACATCAATGGAATGGCATGGGCTGATCGAGGTGATGGAGCTCGGACCGCTCGACCGCGAAACCACCCGTTCGATTTTTCGTCAAGCAGGGTTCACCGATACTGCTGCGACCACACTCGCTCGCCTGACGCGCGGAAATCCATTGGGAATCCAACTCGCACTGAGCGCCAGTACGAATCACAGCGAAATCGAGCTTGCGGAGACCACCGTACCGCGCACGGTCGAGGCGCTCACGCACCGATTTCTGGACACGCTTCCCGATCCAGAGAATAGAGACGTTCTCGAGGCTGCGGCCTTGGTGCGCCGCGCTACTCGTCCGATGCTCGCGGCGTTGCTGCCGCATCACGACCCGATGGTTGCCTATCGATGGCTTTCCCAGCTTCCGTTTGTCGATTCCGGGGTCGACGGTCTCGGTCTGAACGACGCGGTGCAAAACGCGATCGCCGGGCACCTGCGCACAAGCGACCCTCAGCGATTCCGGTCGTTGCGCTGGTCCGCATGGAACGCCCTCAAGGGAGAGCTTCGCACCGCGCAGCATTCGGATCTCTGGCGGCTGACTGCTGATCTCCTGTATCTGATCGAGAATCCCGTCCTACGTGAGGGGTTTTTTCCAACCAACAGCTCCACAGCCATCGTCGAACCCGCCAAGGCCGCCGACACTGGCGAGATCCTGTCGATCGTTGTTCGCCACGGAGGCCGAGCCGCTGGCGAATCGATCTCCGCGCTGCTGGATCGCGCTCCCGAGATGTTCTTCGCGGTTCGCACCCTTTCCGAACCGGTTGCAGGGTGCATGGCTATCACTCGTTCGGACATGCTTGCGCCCGATATCGGCCAATCCGATCCCATTCTCGCCGTCTGGTCGAGTCACTTGCGGCGCAACCCGCTTCCCAATCATCAGCGCGCCATCTTTTGCCGTGAAGCGCTCGGCGCTCAACGAGGCGAGCGGCCATCGGAGGCGCTGGCTGCTACCTGGATCGAAGCCAAGCGACTCTACGTGGAGATGCGGCCGGCGCTCGGCCGCACGTATGTCGTCGTCCGCGATCTGGACCTCGCCCTGCAGTCGCTTGGCGATCTCGGGTTCCGACATGTCCCTGCGTGTGATATCGATCTCGGCGGAATCGTGCACCATACGCTTGTACTCGACTTCGGACCCGAATCGTTCGAAGGCTGGCTCGGGCAGCATCTCGCTCTCGAACTTGCCGGCGAGGACGACCTCCTCGACGCTGCGTCCCGCACGCTCCGCCTGGACGATCAGCAGATCACACTCTCGCGACTGGAATACGCGGTCATGCGCTATCTCGTCGACCGGCCCAATCAGGTCGTGTCACGCGATCAGCTCCTTCTGGAGGTTTGGGGGATCGACTACGCCGGCGGGAGCAATGTCGTCGATGTCGTGATCCGCGCTCTCCGCCAGAAACTCGGAGATCGACGCGCCGTGATCCAGACCGCGCATGGGGTCGGATATCGCTACGTCCCGCCGACTTAGCGCATCGACCCGGAGCCCTGAACGGGCTCCGGGTCGATCGATTGGATAACTGACCCGCTACGCGATGGCCAGTTCGTGGGGAAACGTAATCGAGGTTGCGGGTTCGATCGTGTCGAACACTTCTATCGAGAGATCCTCGAAGAGTCCCGAGTTGCGAATCCCTTGACCGATCTCCGAGCCAAGATATGCCTCGATCGATTCGCGGTCGGTGAAGATGTAGGCTCCTCCATAGACTCCGTCTTCGTCGTTGGCGAGCCATGCCTTCTGCACGAGACCTGGCGCTTGCGCCACCGTAGGCGCCACCTTCTCCGTCATTGCCAAATAGTCGGACGCCGATATTCCAGCCAATCTGAAACGAATCACAAGTACGTTCATTTTCGTATTGCCTCTCTTTGCTTTTCGACTTACCACTTGCCAGCGTACGGCCATCCATGACGGCCTTCAGTCCACCGTTCCGGCTCTGCCCGAAGCGAGAAAAAGATGTGCAGCGGATCGTTCGGGATATCCAGGCGATCGACCCTGCTGAACCCGGCCTCCGCCGCGAAGGCGCGGAAGCGCCGCTCGCCCATGCATGTCCCTGTTCCAACTCCGCCTTCCGCGAGCGCGGTCGTCATGCAGAAATTGAGACTAGCCGAATAGCCAAAGGCTCCCAGCCCAAATGGATGTGCGATGTTGTCCTCCAGGTCGCTATAGAGATTGAACTCCAGCACAAAGAACGTTCCACCAGGGGCGAGCGCCTTGCGAATGGCGGTCATGGCCGGGACCGGTTGCGCCAGATCGTGCACCACGTCATGGCACGTGATGAGGTCAAAGCTCCCTGGAATCCCGCTGGCCGCATCGCCTTGCAGGAAGGTGATACGATCGCCAACGTCCGCCATCTCCGCATTGGCGCGCGCCTGCTCCAACACCGGCGCATGCACATCGAATCCGACCAGGCGCGCAGTTGGAAAGGCCTTCGCGACCTCGATCAACGCCCGGCCATTGCCGCACCCGACATCCGCCATGGATCCACCATTGCGTAGCTTCGACACGACACCGGGCAACGCGGGAAGCCATTCTTGCACCAGGCGGTTCACAAAGGCGGGACCGCTGGCCAACTCGAAACCGCAATTCCACTCCTCGCCGAAGTTCTCCCGGTGCACCCCGCCGCCGGTGACAAACGCTTGTTGCAGCTGATCTACGTTCTTCCAGAAGTCCGGCATGAGCAGGGCGAATCCCCCCACAAAGAACGGGTTGGTTTGATCCACAAGACACGCTTGTTGCTCGGGTGACATCCAGAATTGACGTGTAGCCGGTTCGTAGTCCAGGAATCGGTCGCACGCCATAGCAGCGAGCCATTCGATGGCGTAGCGCTCATCGATTCCTGCCGCAGTTGCCAGCGACTGGGCCGTCAGCGGTCCCTCGCTTGCTACTGTCGCGAACAAACCGAGCCGCTGCCCAATGGCGTGCAATGTCCCCATTTGCGTGGCAGTTGCATCGGTCAGCACCTTCATTGCGATGCTCTGTGCCCGTTGACTATCGAACAATTCCGCAGACATTGTGTGTGCTCCATTACTGCTACATCACCTATTCACCTTCGAGCCTCGCGCGCGGCCCACGATCACAATAGACGTGCCGGGAGGGCGGGTGATGATGAACTTATGAGAAGAACATGAGAATTCGAGGCTGGGGAATAAACCGCACCGATTGATCCGTATTCACGCGCACCGCGCGGATTCCTCCCGAACTCCAAAGAATGCGCCTTCGACGATCTGCAGGGCGATTGAGCCGAATAGCAGATAGCGAACCCGCGAACCTTTGCCTGAGTTCCATCTTCGTGCGCAGTCTGTGGGCACTCCACCCAAGGCAGCCAACAAGACAGGCGGGGCCCATGCCCCGCCTGCTCCATCGAACGAGTGAGTTAGTTGCCCGCCGGCCGACGGCGTTTCGCTACTTCGACCACTTGAGCTTCGGAATCACCTTCTCGCCATACGTCTTGATGAACGGTTCCTGATTCCGGTTCACATTGTGGACATAGATCTCGTCGAA